>NZ_JBEUPA010000232.1:0-8575 GCF_040492065.1 Actinomadura sp. NPDC000929
CCGCGCGATCACGGCGTTGGCGGACGCGTCGCTGGAGCCCGCCGAGGCGAGCACGACCGCCGTGTCCGGGTCGCCGGGCGCAACGCCCGCTTCGGCCAGGCGCCGCTCCAGGGCGTCCAGCAGAAGCGGGTGCGGGCCCAGCGTGCCCGCCGTGCGCAGGACGAGCCGCGGGTGCCGGCCGCGCACCCGGTTCAGCACGCCCGGGATGTCGGTCCTGCTGTGGTAGGCCGCGGTGAGCAGCAGGGGCAGCACGACCGCCTCGTCGACGCCGTCCCCGGCCAGGCCGTCCAGCACCCGGTCGGGGGCGGGCGGCGCGTGGTCCAGGAACGAGGCGTGCACGGGCATGTCCGGGCGGCGCGCCCGGACGGCGTCGAGCAGCGCGGCGACGGTCGCGGCGGCGCGGGGGTCCCTGCTCCCGTGCGCCACCGCGACCATGGGGACGCTCACAGGTGGATGCCGCACTCGGTCTTGCCCATCCCGGCCCACCGGCCGCTGCGCGGGTCCTCGCCGGGCGCGACCGGACGGGTGCACGGAGCGCAGCCGATCGAGGGGTAGCCGTCGTAGTGCAGCGGGTTGACCAGCACCCCGTTGTCCTCGATGTAGTTGTCCATGTCCTCCTGGGTCCACCCCAGGATCGGGTTCACCTTGACCATGCCGCGCTTGCGGTCCCACTCGACGACCCTGCGGTCGCGGCGGCTGGCGGTCTCGTCCCGGCGGATGCCGCTGAACCAGGCCATGTAGCCCTCCAGCGCGCGGCCGAGCGGCTCCACCTTCCGCAGGTGGCAGCACAGGTCGGGGTTGCGGCCGTACAGGCGCGGGCCGAGCGCGGCCTCCTGCTCCTCCACCGTCCGGGACGGGGTGACGTCGATGACGTTCACCGGGTAGACGGCCTCGACGGCGTCGCGCGTCCCGATCGTCTCGGCGAAGTGGTAGCCGGTGTCGACGAACAGCACGTCGATTCCCGGCTTCACCTTCGACACGAGGTGGATCAGGGCCGCGTCCGACATGGACGACGTGAGGCAGATGCGGTCGCCGAACGTGGCGACCGCCCACCGGATGACCTCCAGCGTGGGAGCGCCCTCCAGCGCGGCGGCGGCCGACTCGACGATGTCCTGAAGGTCGAGGGTGGGTCTGTCGGTCTCCAGCAGGGTCACTGGGGGACCTCCTTGCTCGCGGTGCGGGGAGCACCGACACCGAGGAACTTCAGGCTGAAGGAACGCAGGCAGTCGGGGCAGAACCAGGCCCCGGGGTTCTCGTCCCGGGGTTCGAGGCTCTCCTCGCCGCAGTAGGGGCAGTGGAACGGCGCCATCCGCTCGCTCATGCGCGACCCGCCCCCCTCACTTGAGGTCCGCCTCGTCGGCGCGGTGCACCCATTCGGCGAAGGTCTCCGCGCCGGTGCGCTGCTCGTCGAACCTGCGCACGACGCGCTCGACGTAGTCGGTGAGCCCGGCCGAGGTGGTCTTCAGCCCGCGGACCTTCTTGCCGAACGACGCGCCGAGCCGCCCCCCGAGGTGGATCTGGAAGCCCTCGACCTGCTCGCCGTCGTCGTCCACGACGAGCTGGCCCTTCAGCCCGATGTCGGCGACCTGGATGCGGGCGCAGGCGTTCGGGCAGCCGTTGACGTTGATCGACAGCGGCTGGTCGAAGTCGGGCAGCCGCTTCTCCAGCTCGTCGATCAGGTCCATGGCGCGCTGCTTGGTGTCGACGATGGCGAGCTTGCAGTACTCGATGCCCGTGCACGCCATCGTCTGGCGGCGGAACGTGGACGGCCGCACCTGCAGGTCGTGCTTCGCCAGCTCGTCGGCGAGCGCCTCGGTGTGCTGCTCCGGGACGTCCAGGATGACCATCTTCTGCTCGTTGGTCGTGCGGACCCGGCCGGAGCCGTAGCGCTCGGCGAGGTCGCCGATGACGCCGAGCAGCTCGCCGTCCACGCGTCCGACCCGGGGCGCGAACCCGACGTAGTAGGCGCCGTCCTTCTGCGGGTGGATCCCGACGTGGTCGCGGCGGGCGAGCGGCGCGGCGGGCTCGGGGCCGTCCGGCAGCGCGTACCCGAGGTACTCCTTCTCCAGCACCTCGCGGAACTTCGCGGCGCCCCAGTCCTTCATCAGGAACTTCAGCCGGGCGCGGCTGCGCAGCCGCCGGTAGCCGTAGTCGCGGAAGATCGAGGTGACCCCGTGCCACACCTCGCGGGCCTGCTCGGGCTTGACGAACACGCCGAGGCTCTGCGCGAACATCGGGTTGGTGGACAGCCCGCCGCCGACGAACACCTGGTAGCCGGTCTCGCCGGCCTCGTTCACCACGCCCGTGAACGCGATGTCGTTGATCTCGTGGACGGTGCAGTGCGACGTGCAGCCCGACATCGCCGTCTTGAACTTGCGCGGCAGGTTGGAGAACTCCGGGGAGCCGATGTAGTGGTCGTGGATCTCGCGCAGCTGCGGCGTCGCGTCCACCACCTCGTCGGCCGCGATCCCGGCCAGCGGACAGCCGATGATCACTCGCGGGACGTCGCCGCACGCCTCCGTGGTGTGCAGCCCCACCGCCTCCAGGGCCTCCCAGATCGCCGGGACGTCCTCGATCCGCACCCAGTGCAGCTGGACGTTCTGGCGGTCGGTGATGTCGGCGGTGCCGCGGGCGTAGCGGGTGGAGACGTCCGCGATCGTGCGCAGCTGCGGGCCGCTCAGCTGGCCGCCGTCGATGCGCACCCGCATCATGAAGTAGCGGTCCTCGAGCTCCTCGTCCTCCAGCGCGCCGGTCCGGCCGCCGTCGATGCCCGGCTTGCGCTGGGTGTACAGGCCCATCCAGCGGAACCGGCCGCGCAGGTCGGCGGGGTCGATGGAGTCGAAACCGCTCTTGGAGTAGATGTCGATGATCCGGCGGCGGACGTTCAGGCCGTCGTCGTTCTTCTTGTTCTCTTCGTTCTTGTTGAGCGGTTCGCGGTAGCCGAGGGCCCACTGGCCCTCGGCCTTCTTGCGTGTGGTCGCGGGTGGCACGGTGCGCGTCCTCATCTGTGGTCGTGAGGGACGCGTAGCGCACCGGCGCTCTGAGGCAGCCGGCTCGACGCTGAGCAGGATGAAGTCAAAGGTGACGCCGATGCGCCACGCGCCCGGCTGTACAGGGGCGTGGTCGGAGCGTCACCTACAGATCGCGCTGCGGACGCGGAGGAAGTCGACGTGCCGGCGCTTGGCCAGCAGCGGGTCCGCGGCGCTCATACCTGAACTCTGACATGCCGTCTCGCGGACTGTCCAGTTACGTCCGGCATGCGGACGCGTGAGATGCGTCATCCCTGCCGCCTCCAGTTCACCGGAGGCTCGGCCTTCCCGCCGTCCGCGGAGCCGGGGCGGCGCCCGGCGGCGGGCGCACCGGACGCGGGGGCGGCGGACCCGGGCCGGTGCTGGCAGTCGCACCAGGAGCCGCCACGGCACTCCTCGTGGTGGCGCTCGCGGCACGACGGGCAGATCATGTCTCCATTGTCACCCATGAAGGCAAATGCCCGGTTCACCGAGGTCGAGTGCGGATGATCATGGTCCGGGAAACGTTCTGTGCCGTCATAACGGGTATGGGGCAAGGGATGTGCGGGGAACGGGCGGCGGGCCCGCGGGACGACCGGGCGGGGGAGGCGATCGGCACGCCACGCGCGGAGCGGACCAGTGAAGTGGGCGATGCGGCATGTTCCGGGCGCGCAACCCTCTACGGTGGGGCGGTGTGACCACCGTCTCCGACGCAGCGGGCGCCTCCCGGGCTGGGGATCCGCCCTCCGGGAAGGACCCGGAGGGTCCCCGGCGACGCCGGCGGGACCGCCTGGCCTCACGCGTGCACGCCGACGCGCGGGCCGCCGCGGGGATCGCCTGGACGCTGATCAAGGGCACCGCGATCGGCGGGTTCCGCTACCGCGTCACCGGGCTGGCGGCGGAGGCGGCGTTCTTCGCCCTGCTGTCGATGCCGCCCCTCGTCATCGGTCTCATCGGCACGATGGGCCACCTGCGCGGCCTGTTCGGCTCGGAGACGATCGCCGAGGTGCGCTCCTGGGTGATCGAGCACGCCCAGACGGTGCTGACCGGCCCGACCGTCAAGACGGTCGTCGTCCCGCTCATCGACGACGTGATCCGGGGCGGCAGCCCCGACATCGTGTCGGTCAGCTTCCTGATCTCGCTGTGGGCGGGGTCGCGGGCGACGAACGTCTACGTCGACACGATCACGATCGCCTACGGGCTGTCGGGCGTGCGGGGCGTGATCCGCACCCGGGTGCGCGCGTTCGTGCTCTACCTCATCGGGCTGCTGACCCTGATCGTCGTGGTCCCGATGATCGTGGCCGGGCCCGCGCTGGTCCGCCAGGCGCTGCCGGAGAGCACCGAGGCCGTCCAGGCGCTGTACTGGCCGGTCGTGGTGAGCCTGTCGATCATCTTCCTCTCGCTGCTGTACCACATGAGCGTCCCGGTGCGGACGTCCTGGTGGCGCCAGACGCCCGGCGCGGCGCTCGCGCTGCTGATCTGGATCGTGGGCAGCTTCGTCCTGCGGATCTACCTGGCCGGCTCGCTGAGCGGGGTGTCGGTCTACGGCTCGCTGGCCGCCGCGATCGCGCTGCTGGCCTGGCTGTACGTGGCGGCGCTCGCGGTGCTGATCGGGGCGGCGCTGAACGCCGAGATCGACCGGTTGTGGCCGAGCGGGGACACCGCCCGGATCCGCGCCGCACTGGAGGCGCAGGCCGACCAGGTGCCGCGGGACCAGGGAGCGACGGGTAAAAACCACCCCGAATGAGGTCCTGATAAGGGCAAACATGTCGTAACCTCGCGTGACATGACCCCCCGTGAGGAGCCCGGCCGGCTGCGGACCGTGACCGGCACGATCGCGACGTCCGACATCACCGGGCCTGTGCTCTCCCACGAGCACCTCCAGCTGGACCTGCGCTGGCCGGCGCGCCCCCAGCTCGCCACCTCCGACCCGAACCGGTGGCTGGACGAGGAGAAGGCCGTCCAGCGGGAGCTGAACGCCCTGCGCAAGGACCACGGCCTCGGCCTCGTCGTCGACCTCACCTGCTCGGGCATGGGACGCAACGCCGCCGCGCTCGCCCGCATCAGCGCCGGCGCCCGGGTCGCCGTGGTGGCCGGGACGGGCGTGTTCACCGAGCCGTTCCACCCCGCGTTCGTCCGCGAGGTCCTCGCCGGCGGGACGTCCCCCGCCGCCCCCGGCTTCGAGACCGGCCGCGAGGGCGGGCACCCGGGCGCTTCGGCGGTCGACCGGCTCGCCGAGCGGCTGCTCGCCGAGGTCGGCTTCGGGATGGACGGCACGAACTCGCTGCCCGGGGTCATCGGCGAGATCGGCGCCTGGGGGGAGGCCCCGACCGAGACCGAGGAGCTGTGCCTGCGCGCCGCCGCCCAGGCCGCCCGCTACTCCGGGCTGCCGGTCGCGACCTACGGGCGCGCGGGCCTCGCCCAGCTGGAGATCCTCACCTCCGCGGGGCTGCCTCCCGGGCGCGTGGCGGTGGGGCAGCAGGACCGGGTGGACGACCCCGCCCAGCACCGCAAGATCGCCGAGTCCGGCGGCTACGTCTCGTTCGGCACGCTCGGCCTCGCGGGGGAGGACGCCGCCGCCGTCGGCGCCCGCGTGCGCCGCGTCCTGGACCTGCTGGACGCCGGGCACGCCGACCGGGTGCTGCTGAGCACCGGGGTCGCGCGGATGTCCCAGGTCGCCCGCTACGGCGGCGCCGGATTCGGGTACCTGTTCGAGACGTTCCTGCCCGCGTTGCGCGCCGCCGGCGCCGACGAGGCGACCCTCCGCGCGATCCTGCACGACAACCCCCTGCGGTGGCTCACCGCTTCCTGAGTGGGTAGGGGACCCCCGGAAGGGGGTGCGCCCGATGCCCTGGAACAGGTTCGCGGGCGGAGGCGCCCGGGGGCGGTCCGGAACCGTCCGGCTCCCCTACACCGACCGCGCCGAGGCGGGCCGGGTGCTCGCGGCACGGCTCGCCACGATGGGGCTGGAGGGGGCCGTGGTCCTCGCGCTGCCGCGCGGCGGCGTCCCCGTCGGCCACGAGATCGCGCGGCACCTCCGGGCGCCGCTCGACGTGCTGGTGACCCGCAAGATCGGATACCCGCCGCAGCCGGAGCTCGGCGTCGGCGCGATCGCCGAGGGCGGCGCCCCGGTGTTCGACGACGGCCTGCTGGCGCGCCTCGGGCTCCGCGAGGACGACCTGGCCCCCACGGTGGAGGCCGAGCGCGCCGAGCTGGACCGCCGGGTGGCGGTCTACCGGGGCGGCCGCCCGCTGCCGCCGGTCGCCGGGAGGCCGGTGATCGTGGTGGACGACGGGCTCGCCACCGGCGGCACCGCACGCGCGGCCGTGCGGGCGGTGCGCGGGCGCGGACCGTCCCGGCTGGTCCTCGCGGTGCCGGTGGGCGCCGCAGAGACCGTCCGGAGCCTGGAGGCGGAGGTGGACGACCTGGTCGTGCCGGTCGCACCCTGGGACTTCCACGCCGTGGGGCAGTGGTACCGCGACTTCGAACAGCTCAGCGACGCCGACGTGACGGCCTGGCTGCGGCGTGCCGCGCCGCCGGGCGGCGAGCCCCCGGGCGGGCCCGGGGACCCGGGCCGGGAGTGACCCGTGGAGCCGGGGCCGGGCCGCCGGAGGTCGGGACTGAATGGCGTCCGCGAATTTTCGGGAAATGGCCACATCTGCGGGGCCGGTGCGGTAAAAGGGCGTCCCGCCGGAATGTCGTGAACGACGTGACCGGGTTGTGACGCAGATGTGACGAAGAACCCGGGCCCGGTCGCGATGGACCGGGCCCGGGCAACGCAAACGGCCCCGCGGGGCGGGGCCGTGACGTTTTAGGTGGCGTGCCGGGGATCGCGATGGGAGCGTTTCGGCGGCCTGTGCCTTCGTTCAGGCGGCGTTGGCGCGACGCATGCGGCGACGGCGCTCGGACGCGCGCTCGTCCTCGTTCAGGCCGCCCCAGGTGCCGTACTTCTCGGGCCGGGACACCGCGTAGTCCAGGCAGTCCGTACGGACCGGGCAGCCCATGCAGATCTGCTTGGCCTTGCGCTCGCGGATCTCGCGCTCGGGCTGGCGCTCGCCGTCGGGGCCGAAGAAGAGGACGAGGTCTTCCCCCCGGCACGCCGCGGCGTCCTGCCAGCCCCAGCTGGGACGAGGGAGGTTTGCCTGCCGACGTACCTGAGCCATGGAACACCCACCTTGATTGGTTTCGAACAAATTCAGGACATGGACGCTCGACGTACTTCGGATGACAAGAGTCAGAGAAGCGCCGAATGTTCCAACGTCTGGAGTTGCCGCTCTGTTCCCCGTCCGGTTACTCCGGAAACCTGGGGACGTGCGACAGGGAAGCCCTCGAATGGGGCCTCAGAGAGATTACACGAGGGCCGCCTCGTTGAGAAGGGTGAGTTCCCTAACAACGTAGGTTCTCTGGTTCTCCCCGCAGTCGGTCCCGCACGGGTCGGGTTGCTGGACGGCTTCGACGACCGCCCGGTAACGGCTCCGCCTCAGAAGAACAACCGCTTCGTGCCGGGTTGTTCCGGGGATCGCGGTGATCGACGCCACGCTCACCTCGTCCACCCCGAGCCGTCCCGTGTGCGCGCGGACGAAGTGCTCCGCCGCCTGTGCGGGCTCCGGGGCTCCCGCCCGTCCGCGCAGCCTGGGGAGGACGACCTCGCCCCGCAGGTAGGCGTCCGCCGCCGCGTTCGCCTCCGCTTCGCTGAGGTCGCCGTACGAGAATCCGTGGGGAAGACATACCAAATTCGCCGCAAATCGGTCACCGCCGACATGGGTGGTTTCCCAGATGAGGCGATCGAAACGCGTCGCGAGAGAACGGGCCAGCGGCGCCCCGGTGCGGGCGCAGCAGGCGTTGCGGCGCCCGTGCGTGCAGACCAGCAGGACCGGCTCGGCCACCCGCTCCCCGAGGCCCGGCGACCGGCCCTTCGCGAGCGCGTCCAGGTCGAGCGCCGCCAGCTCGGCCGGGTCGGCCAGCTCGCGCCCCTCGATCCAGGCCTCGCCCCCGCGGGAGAACCCGGCGTAGACCTGGACGGGCGGGGTGGCGCGGCGGCGGCCCGGCCGGCGGATCAGCTGCGGCCGGACGCCCGCCTTCTTCGCCGCCCGCACGGCGTCGGCGACCGCTCCCGGGCCGGCGAGGTCCTCGACGCGTTCGGGCCAGGGGCCGGGGTGCTCGACGAGCAGCCAGGCGCCCGCCTTCACGGTGGCGGTCGCCAGGCACGGCCGCTCGCCGGTGTGGCTCCCCGGGCAGTGTCCGCAGCTTCTGCCGCGCGTCACGCAGTCCCCCCGCCGATCGTTCGTCCCCGTCGAGCTGAAATCGATTAGGTAAGGGTAACCTAAGGCGCGACGGTCAAACCAGCGGGGTGGCGAGCACCGCTTCCGCCGCGGGCAGGGCGGCCTCCCGGTCGCTCGCCACGAGCCCGATCCGGGTGCGCCGGTCCAGAAGGTCGCCCGCGTCGAGGGCGCCCTCGTGCAGCACACCCCAGGCCAGCTCCGCGCCGGTCACCGGCAGCCCGGGGACGACCGGCTCCAGCAGCGCCGCGTCCCGCCCGGCGAGCGCGGCCAGCAGCGGCGCCTCGG
>NZ_JBEUPA010000233.1:0-8488 GCF_040492065.1 Actinomadura sp. NPDC000929
GGTCGCCCAGTCGATGTTCCTGGTGACCTCCTGCTCGATGTCGTCGGCGCCGACGTAGAGGGTCTCGCCGGTCTCCGGGTCCTTCAGGCACGTCCTCGGCCTCGGCGGCGGCGCGTGCACCGACGGCGGCGCGGGCCTCGTCCAGGGGCTCGGGGGACGGCTGCTGGACGCGCTCGGCAAGGACCTGCCGCCCGGCGGAGCGGCGCTGCGCTCGCTGCACGCCCTCGACCTGCGCGGTCTACCCGACATGTCGGGCATCGAGGTGGTGGTGGCGGGCGACTCCGCCGGGCCGCTGCTCGGCCGCACCGGCGCCGCCGCGGTGGACGGGCCGCGCCGCGGCGCGAACCGCGACGAGGTGCGGCTGCTGGACGCGGGCCTGCGCCGGTGGGCCGACCTGGCCGAAGCGGCGGCCCGCAAGGCGGCTCGCGACCTGCCCGGCGCCGGGACGGCGGGCGGCGTCGGGTTCGCCGCGCTCACCTTCCTCGGCGCGACGATCGAGCCCGGCCCGGCCCTGATGCTCGACCTGCTGGGCTTCGCGGAGAAGGCGCGCGGCGCGCGCCTGGTCGTCACCGGGGAGGGCGTCCTGGACACCCGGTCGCTGCGCGGCAGCGCACCCGTCCACGTCGCCCGCGCCGCCGCCCGCGCGGGCGCGCCCGTCGTCGCGGTGGCGGGCCGCCGGGGCCTCACCGGCGAGCAGCTGCGCAAGGCGCGGATCCAGGCGGCCTACGCGCTGGCCGACATCGAGCCGGACGACGAGCGCCGCGTCCGCCGCGCGGGCCCGCTCCTGGAGCAGCTGACGGTCGCGATCGCCGACGAGTGGCTCCCCCGGGGCGCCCCGTAGCCCGGACCGATCCAACGGCCGCGCTCCCCGATCTTCCTTTACACAGTGTCGCCGAAAGGCCCGATGCCTTGACATGGTGCACATAGCCGGGCATCGCCGCCGCCCCGCACGCTGGAGGCGTACATCCTGGTCAGCGTTGACGGAGGAGCTCCCGGTGAAGATCGGTGTACCGCGAGAGGTCAAGAACCACGAGTACCGGGTGGCGATCACCCCGGCGGGGGCGCACGAGCTCACCCGGCACGGCCACGAGGTGTTCGTGGAGCGGGGCGCCGGGACCGGCTCGGCGATCCCCGACGACGACTTCGCCGCCGCGGGCGCCAAGATCCTCGACGGCCCGGACGAGGTCTGGGCCGAGGGCGAGCTGATCCTCAAGGTGAAGGAGCCGATCGCGCCCGAGTACCACCGGATGCGCGAGGGCCAGATCCTGTTCACCTACCTGCACCTGGCCGCGTCCCGCGAGTGCACCGACGCGCTCCTGGCGGCCGGCGTCACCGCGATCGCCTACGAGACGGTCCAGCTGCCGGACCGCTCCCTGCCGCTGCTCGCCCCCATGTCCGAGGTCGCCGGACGCCTCGCCCCGCAGGTCGGCGCCTACAACCTGATGTCGTTCAACGGGGGGCGCGGCGTCCTGCCCGGCGGCGTGCCCGGCGTGGCGCCCGCCAAGGTCGTCGTCATCGGCGGCGGCGTGTCCGGCCTCAACGCCGCGCAGATCGCCGTCGGCATGGGCGCGGACGTCACCGTCCTGGACGTCGACGTGGACCGGCTGCGCGAGATCGACGCCGTCTACCAGGGCCGCCTGCGGACGCTGGTGTCCAGCGCGTACACGGTCGAGCAGCAGGCCCTCGCCGCCGACCTCGTCATCGGCGCCGTGCTCATCCCGGGCGCGCGGGCGCCCAAGCTGATCTCCAACGAGCTCGTGGCCCGGATGAAGAGCGGCTCGGTGCTGGTGGACATCGCCATCGACCAGGGCGGCTGCTTCGAGGACTCCCGTCCCACCACGCACGCCGACCCCACCTACCGGGTGCACGGCTCGACGTTCTACTGCGTCGCCAACATGCCCGGTTCCGTCCCCAACACCTCCACCTACGCCCTGACCGGCGTGACGCTCCCCTACGCCGTCCAGATCGCCGACCTGGGCTGGCGGCAGGCCCTGCGCGCCGACGCCGCCCTCGCCCGCGGCCTCAACGTCCACGCCGGCACGCTGGTCTACGACCACGTCGCCGAGGCCCACGGCCTGCCCTGCACCCCTCTCACCTCGATCCTCGACTGACGCCCTCCCCCGTCCTCTCACCGTTCCGGGGGGTTCTTCGAAGGCGGCCCGCCGGGTAGACAGGCGGGCATGGGTGAACTGATCTTGGTGCGGCACGGCGAGACCGAGTGGAGCCGGGCGCGGCGGCACACGGGGCGGACGGACCTGCCGCTGACCCCCCGGGGCGAGGAGCAGGCCCGCGCGCTGCGCGGCGCGCTGGCGGGGCGGACCTTCGCGCGGACGCTGGTCAGCCCGGCGGAGCGGGCGCGGCGGACCGCCGAGCTCGCCGGGATGCGGACGGACGAGATCGACCCCGACCTGTGGGAGTGGGACTACGGCGGCTACGAGGGCGTCAGCACCCGGGCGATCCGCGAGGAGCGGCCGGGCTGGTTCCTGTGGGACGACGGCGTGGTCCCGGGCGACGCCGATCACCCGGGCGAGACCGTCGAGCAGGTCGGCGCGCGGGCGGACGCGGTCCTCGCGCGGGCGCGGCCGCTGCTGGCCGGGGGCGACGTCGCGCTGGTCGCGCACGGCCACGTCCTGCGGGTGCTGACGGCACGGTGGCTGGGCCTGGAGCCCGCGCGGGGGCGGCTGTTCGCGCTCGACACCGGCACCGTGTCGGCCCTCGGCTCCGAGCACGACCGGCCGGTCGTCAGCGCGTGGAACGTGCCCGCACCCTGAGGCCTCCCACCGCATAAGGTACCTGTTGGGGGATGTCCCCCAGGGGTACCCAGGGCGAGCGCCCCCGACGGATTGCGAGGACGGAGATGGCGACCAGCGAGACCCCCACCCGCGGGTACACCGCCACGAAGGACCAGTTGCAGACGCGGCTCGCCCGCATCGAGGGCCAGGTGCGCGGCATCGACCGGATGGTCGAGGAGGACCGCTACTGCATCGACATCCTCACCCAGATCAGCGCCGTCCAGGCGGCGCTGGACAAGGTGGCGCTCGGCCTGCTGGACGGGCACGTCCGGCACTGCGTGGCCGAGGGCGCCGAGGAGGGCAAGGGCGAGGCGATGTCGACCGAGCTGATGGCGGCCGTCGGGCGGCTCATGCGCCGCGGCTGAGGCGCCCGCCCGGGCGGCCGCCCTCGGGGTCCCGCTCCCGCGGGTCCTCCGGCTCCGCGCGCTCCATGGTCTCGACGAGCACGCGCCAGCCGTGCAGGAACGGCGCCCGCTCCTCGGGTGCGAGCGTCTCCAGCGCGACCCGCAGCGGCCGCAGCCGCCGCCAGGCGAACCGCTCGGTCGCCTCGCGGTGCCGCTCGCTCAGGCTGATGATCATCCGCCGGCGGTCCCGCTCGTCCGGGCGCCGCTCGACGAAGCCGCCCCGCTCCAGTTCCCCGACCAGCTGGCTGACCGTGGCCGGGCTCAGCGCCATGTGCCCGGCGAGCACGCCGACGGGGACCGGGCCGTGCAGCACCAGCTGCATCAGCGCCGGGACGTGCCGGGGGCCGAGCCCCGCCGCCCGCACCTCGCCGATGAGCTCCTCGGCGTCCTCGCGGCCGCCCTTCAGACCGCGGACGAGCCGGCCCAGGAGCTGGATCATCGTCTCCAGGTCGGCGTCGACCGACGCGTCGGCACCGAACCCTTCCTCGGACATACCTTGAAGTTCAACACATTTCGTGATGCACTGCAAAATATTGAACTTCAAGGCGTTTCGCGCCTTGACCGGCGGGGGCACGGGGCAACTGTCGGAGCCGCGGTGGGACTCGACGCGAGGGGGCCGCACCATGACCGAAAGCCCGGCAGCGAAGGTGGCGCCCCCCGGCGGCGCCGGCGGCGGCGAACGGCTCGACCGGCAGACGATCGTCCTCGGCCTGGTCATCGTGTCGGGCACCCTCATGGCGATCCTCGACACCACGATCGTCAACGTCGCGCTGGAGACGCTCGGCCGCGACTTCGACACCGGCCTGTCGACGATCCAGTGGGTCATCACCGGCTACATGCTGGCGATGGGCACCGTCATCCCGCTCACCGGCTGGGCCGTCGACCGGTTCGGCGGGCGCCGCGTGTGGATGACCTCCATCGTGCTCTTCGTCCTCGGGTCGGCCCTGTCGGGCGCGGCCTGGAACATCGAGTCGCTGATCGTCTTCCGGGTCGTGCAGGGGCTCGGCGGCGGCATGCTCATGCCGACCGGCATGGCCATCCTGACGATGGCGGCCGGGCCGCGCCGGATGGGCCGCATCATGAGCATCGTCGGCGTCCCGATGCTGCTCGGGCCCGTGCTCGGCCCCGTCATCGGCGGGTGGCTGGTCCAGGACGTCGACTGGCGCTGGATCTTCTTCGTGAACCTGCCCGTCGGCGCGCTCGCCTTCGCGCTCGCGTGGTGGAAGGTGCCGCACGGCCGGGGGGAGCACGCGGCGCCCGGGATCGACCTGCGCGGGCTGCTCCTGCTGCCGCCCGGGTTCGTCCTGCTCATCTACGGCCTGTCCACCGCGAGCAGCGGCGGCGGCTTCGGCCGCCCGGCCACGATCGCCTGGCTGGCCGGCGGCGTGGCCCTGGTCGCCCTGTTCGCGCTGCACAGCCTCCAGCGCCGCGAGCGCGCGCTGATCGACGTGCGGCTGTTCGCCGACCGGACGTTCGCGACCGCGGCCGCCGCGGTGTTCTTCGTCGGCATCGCGCTGATGGGATCGATGCTGCTGATCCCGCTGTACTACCAGATCGCCCGCGGCGAGGGGGCGCTCGCGGCGGGCCTGCTGCTCGCCCCCCAGGGCCTCGGCGCCGCGACCGCGATGCCGCTCGCCGGGGTGGTCACCGACAAGCTCGGCGCCGGGCGGATCGTCCCGGTCGGCATCGTCGTCCTGGTGCTCGGCACCATCCCGTTCGCGACGGTCGGCGCGGACACCCCCTACTGGCTGCTCGGCGGCGCCCTCTACGTGCGGGGCCTCGGGCTCGGCTGCACGATGATGCCCACGATGTCGGCGGCGCTGACGACGCTGGGCCGGGCGGTCGTCCCGCGCGCCAGCAGCACGCTGAACATCATCGTCCAGCTCGGCGGGTCGGTCGGCACGGCGCTGCTCGCCGTCGTCCTGTCCCGGCAGATCAGCGACCGCATCCCGCAGGCGGCCGGCGGCGGGGGCGGCGCCACCAGCGGCATGGGGCAGATCCCCGAGCGGGTCCGCGAGCAGTTCGCGCCCAAGCTGGCCGACGCGTTCGCGCACACGTTCTGGGTCGCGCTCGTCCTCACCGCCGTGCTGATCGTGCCCGCGCTGCTCCTCCCCAGGCACGGCGCCCGCGACCACGACTCCGTCCCGGACGCTCCCCCGATGGGGTGATTCAGGAGGCGATCGACCAGGTGGCCAGGCCCGTCTCGCGCTCGCGCGTGAGGCGCCGGGCCCGCCGCGCGTCCGGCGAGTACCGGAACCGCTCCGGGACGACCTGCGTGGTCCGGTAGAGGCCCTTCAGCGTCACGGTCGCGGCCAGGTCGGAGGTCGGCAGCCCGGGCAGCCCGTACATGCGGCGCGCCCAGCGCGGCAGCGTCGACACGACCAGCACGCCGAGGCCGGGCGCGGCGAGCTTGAGCGGCAGCAGCGGCCGCGGCACGGCGGGGCTGAACATGCGGCGCAACCCCTCGCGCGCCTCCCGGCACGCGAAGATCTGCCGCCGCATGCCCTCGTAGTAGTCGCGCATGTCCGCGACGGTGGCCGGCACGTCCGCCGGGTCGAGGCCGACGACCGCGGCCGCGCGGCGCTGCTCGTCCACGAACGCGTCGGCGTCGCGGGCGGTCAGCGGCACCCCGGCGCGGCGGGCCACGTCCAGGTAGGAGTCGACCTCGCCCATGTGGACCCACAGCAGGTTCTCGGGGTCGTCGACCGGGAACGTCTCGCCGGTGCGCATGTCGAGGCCGGTCAGCTTGGAGTGCAGCAGGCGGACGCGGCGGCCCACCCGCTCGACCTCCTCGTGCGTGCCGTAGGTGCGGACGCGGACGAACTCGACCGTCCGGACGAGCCGCGCCCACGCCGCGGCGGGGTCCATGAGCTCGGAGTTCTGCGCGGTGCCCCACATCGTGCGCGGATGCAGGGCCTGGAGCAGCAGCGCCCGGATCCCGCCGACGATCAGCACGGGCTCGCCCATGACATGCCAGGTCACCGACCCCGGCCCGAACAGGCCGTGGTCCGGCCTCTCCTCGCTGGCCTCGCGCATCCCGACCGCCTTCCGCCGCCGCGGCCGGGCGCGCCGCCGGGCCGCGTAATCGAAGGCTTACCCTGCCATGACGGCCGTCACACGATCAATCCCGGTCGTCCTCCGCGATCGCCTCGTCCTGCTCCCCGGGCTCGGTCTGCTCGGTGATCCAGGCGAGGTAGTCCATGCTGCCCGCCACCACCGGCGTCGCGATGATCTCCGGGGTGTCGTAGGAGTGCCCCTCGGTGATCAGGGAGGCCAGCTCGTCGAACCGGTCGGCGGAGGTCTTGAACAGCACCATCCACTCCTCGGCCGACTCGATCTCCCCCTCCCACCAGTAGGTGCTGGCGATCGGCCCCACCAGCTGCGCGCAGGCCGCGAGCCGCTCGGCGACCGCCGAGCGTGCCAGCTCGGCCGCCTCCGCGCGGGAGTCGGTCGTGGTCGTCACCTGCACGTATGAGTCCGCCATGGCACGACTCCTTCCCGCTCGCCGGGTGGGCACGCCCCCGGGTAGGCAAGTGTCAACGGGCCGGACGGACGACGAGCGCGCTGCCGCCGCCCCGCCGTGTCGGCTCGGCGACCGCCTGGACGAGCCCGGGCCGCAGGAACTCCAGCCCGGTCGCGGCGCCGATCACACCCCGCGGCGGACCGGGGAACAGCTCCAGCCGGTGCCCGCGGGCGGCGAGGTCGCGGCCGTACCGGTCGATGAACGCCTGCTCGGCGAAGACCTGCGGGGTGTTGCGCTGCGTGGCGCGCGGCGCTGCGAGCGCGGCGGGCAGGTCCATGCCGAGGTCGATGCGGTTCACCAGGATCTGCAGCACGGTGGTGATGATCGTTGAGCCGCCGGGCGTGCCGACGGCGAGCCGCGGGCGCCCGTCCACGAGCACCAGGGTCGGCGCCATGCTGCTGCGCGGCCGCTTGTGCGGGCCGGGCAGGTTCGGGTCGGGAGCCTGGCCGGGCGCCGGCGGCTGGAAGGAGAAGTCGGTCAGCTCGTTGTTCAGCAGGAACCCGCGCCCCGGCACGGTGATGCCGCTGCCCCCGAACTGCTCGATCGACAGCGTGTAGGACACGACGTTCCCCCACTTGTCGGCGACGACGAGGTGGGTGGTCTGCGGGCCCTCGAACGCCAGCGCCCTGGTCTGGGTGCCCGGCGGGACGCACGGCTCGTAGCGGCCGTCGGGCGAGCCGGGGGCGACCGGCGCGGCCGCCGCCTGGTCCGGCCTGATCTGGCAGGCGCGCTCGCGGGCGAACCCGGAGGACAGCAGCTCCTCCAGCGGCACGTCCACCTTGTCGGCGTCGCCGACGTAGCGGCCGCGGTCGGCGTAGGCGAGCTTGGACGCCTCCAGGTAGTAGTGCAGGGCCGTGACGGGGTCGCGCGGGTCGAGCCGGAAGTTGCCGAGGATGTTGAGCGCCTCGCCGACCGTGGAGCCCCCGGACGACGACGGCGGCATGCCGTACACGTCCGTCCCCCGGTAGGGGACGTGGGTGGGCTTGCGCGGCACCGCCCGGTAGGCGTCGAGGTCGCCGCGCTCCATCAGGCCGGGGCGGACCTCGCGGGTCGCCTTCGGGTCCACCGGCGGCCGGGCGACCGTCCTGACGATCTCCTTGCCGAGCCCGCCCTCGTAGAACCAGCCGGTGCCGCGCCTCGCCAGCTCCCGGTAGGTGCCGGCGAGGTCGGGGTTGCGGAACACCGAGCCGACCTCGGGCACCTTCCCGCCGGGCAGGAACAGCTCGCGGGTCGGGACGATGTCGCGGAAGCGCGCCTCGTTCACCGCGGTCTGGTCGTGGAACTCCTGGTCGACGACGAAGCCGCGGTCCGCGACCCTGATCGCCGGGCGCAGCAGGGCGCCGAGGTCGCGGCTGCCGAACCGGCGCAGGGCGAGGTCCCACTGGGCGAGCGTGCCGGGCACGCCGACGCTCAGGCCGCTGGTGACGGCCTGGTCGAACGGCAGCGGCTTGCCCGTCGCGGGGTCGAGGAAGGAGTCCTGGCGCATCCGCCGCGGCGCGAACTCGCGGCCGTCGAGCGCGTACACGCGGCGCGTCCTGGCGTCGTAGTACGTGATGAAGCCGCCGCCGCCGATGGCCGACACGTACGGCTCGGTGACCCCGAGCGTCGCGGCGGACGCGACCGCCGCGTCCATCGCGTTGCCGCCTCGCTTGAGGACCTCCAGCGCCGTCCGGCAGGTGCCCGTACCTGCTGGAAGGAGCGTCAGACATGACGGATACCACCCGGGGCCCTGCAAAGGGATCGGACACCTAGATCAACACAGAGGTGCC
>NZ_JBEUPA010000234.1:0-8421 GCF_040492065.1 Actinomadura sp. NPDC000929
GTCCGGTGCCGCCGCTCCCGCCGGATCCGGTGCCGGATCAGGTCGGTGACCGCCGCCGGCTCGGGCGGCGCGGGCATCGCCTCCGCCGGGTCGGCGATCGGGCCGATGCCGTCCAGGGTCTGGGCGATCCCGCTCAGCGCGCCGAGCTCCTCGTGGCAGGAGAAGCACGTCGCCAGGTGCGCCTCGAACGCGCGGCGGTCGGGCTCCTCCAGCAGGCCGAGGGCGTAGGCGCCGACGTCGACGTGCGGCATGTCCGGCGCTCTCATGGCGTCACGCCCCTCTCCTCCAGGGCGACGCGCAGTGCCCGGAGCGCGTAGTAGACCCGGGACTTCACGGTGCCCACGGGGATCCCGAGATGCCTGGCGGCCTCGTTCACCGAGCGGTCCCGGAAGAAGGTCTCGTTGAGGATCTCTCGGTGGGCGGGGGACAGGGCGAGGAGGGCTTCGGACACGACGACGGAGCGCAGCAGATCCTCCAACCCGTCGGGCACGCGCATGTTCTCCAGCGGGCCCTCGCCCGCCTCCTGCGGCCGTGCGTTCTTGCGGCGCTGGTCGTCGATGACGATCCGGCGGGCGACCGTCGCGAGCCAGGGCAGCAGCGACGTCGCGTTCTCGTCGAGCTGGTGCGCGCTGCGCCAGGCGCGGATCATCGTCTCCTGGACGACGTCCTCGGCCCAGTGCCGGTCGCCGCCGGTGAGGCGAAGGACGAACGACAGCAGGGGGCGGCCGTACACGCGGTACAGCTCGGTCACGATCACCTGGTCGTCCACGCCGCCGGAGGGCCGCGGGCCGCGGAACCAGCTCCACGGTCCGGGAGGGCGTTCGCGGGTGGCCGAGGCGGCCGGTGATCTGTGGGCCATCGGGGTCTCCGGCGGGGGTGCGAGGGGGTGCGGGGCGACGCGGTGACCGTGGGTGTCACGTTGGGAGGCAGTACGGGACCCCGCGCCGCGCGGTTCAACCGAGGCCGTTTCGTGGGGGATTTTCCGCAATGGCTCTTACTTGTTCGCCACCTTTTCCTTACCGTCCAGTCCCAGGGATCGCCGAGGTGCGTCTCAGGGTGCGTACGGGAGGCGAGACTCCGACCCGCGCATCGGAACCTTCGCCGGGCAACGCTCACTCCACACTTTGGAGCGAATGCGGGCATCGGGCCCATTTGCCCACAGAGACCGAGGGCGGGGATCGGCATGGTGATGGAGAACGGGGAAGTCCAGCTCAGCTACCGCCTGCTGCTGGCGGTGGACATCCAGGGGTACAGCCGGCGCGACACGCGCGAGCAGCTGCGCGCGCAGCGGCTGCTGACGGAGGCGCTCGACGGCGCCGCCCGCGGCGTCGGCCTCGACCGCGCGGGCTGGGACAAGCAGGTCGGCGGGGACGGCGAGCTCGCCACGCTGCCGGAGGGCGTCGACCCGGCGACGGTGGCCGGCGAGTTCGTCATCCTCCTCGACGGGGCGCTGCGCGAGGTCAACCGGGACGCCGGCCGCTTCCGCCTGCGCGTCCGGCTCTCGCTGCACCACGGCACGCTCACGGCCGGGCCGTTCGGCCCCGCGGGCGACGCGCCCATCGTCGTCCAGCGGCTGCTGGACGCGGCGCCGCTGCGCCGCATGCTGGCCGACGACGCGGACCGCGACCTCGCCTACGTCGTGTCGGACTCGCTGTTCGACGACGTCGTGCGGACCGGGTTCTGCGCCCTGCCGCCGCGAGGCTTCCGCGCCGTCAAGGTCGCGGCGAAGGGCGCGGTGTTCCGCGGCCACATCCTCACCGGCCGCGCCGCCCGCGAGGACGCGGGCGAGGACGCGGGCGGGCCGGGCACCCGGTCCGCCCGCGTCCTCGAGTTCCCGGCCCTCGCCCTGAACTGACCGGGAAGTGACCGGCCCGCCCCGCGGTTGACGCAGGTAGGACCGACGACCGATGGAGGCGACGATGGCGGACGAAGCGGCGCTGGTGAAACTCCTGGCGGGACGGGACATCGGAGTGCTGGCCACCCTCAAGGGCGACGGGCGGCCCCAGCTGTCCACGATCAACTACCACTACGACGAGGAACGCCGGCTCGTCCGGATCTCGATCACCGCCGACCGGGCCAAGGCCCGCAACCTGGCCCGCGACCCGCGCGCGAGCCTGCACGTCGGTTCGCCGGACGGCTGGTCGTGGGTGGTCGCCGAGGGCACCGCCGAGCTCACGGCGGTCGCCGCCGATCCGGACGACGCCGCCGTCGAGGAGCTCGTCGAGGTGTACCGGGACATCCGCGGCGAGCACCCCGACTGGGACGAGTACCGCCGCGTCATGGTCGAGGACGGCCGCCTCGTCGTCCGCCTGCACGTCGAACGCCTCTACGGGCAGGCGCACTGACGGCGGCCGGGCGCGGCTAGGCCCCCAGCAGGGCGGCGAGGAGGCGGTTGTCGCCGCGCTGCCAGAGCGTCCCGACCTCGTCGAAGCCCGCCTCGCGCAGCGCCTCGACATGGGTGGACAGCAGCGCCGACTCCGAGCCGTGGTGGCCGGTCGTCTCGTCGCGGGCCAGCGATCGCAGCCCGGCGAGGCCGGGATCGGCGGCGACCGCGTCCCACCACTGGTCCCAGCCCTCGGGGCGGTCCCCGCCGAACCGGCGCGCCCGCTCGCGCTCGCGCAGGGCGACGTCGAGGGCCGCGAGGCCCGGCGTGCGGTCCTCCACTCCGAGGTTGTCGCCGTTGAGGAACAGGCCGCGAGGGCGCAGCACGCGCGCCAGCTCGCCGTAGGCGACGCGCAGCTGCGCGGCCGACAGCCAGTGCAGGGCGGTCGTGCTGACGGCGGCGTCGGCCTGCCGGTCCAGCCGCAGCCGCGCCGCCCAGCCGGGCTCGCGCAGGTCCAGCTCGGTGAAGGCCAGACCCGGCCGGCCGGCGTGCGCGGCGCGGCCGAGCGACAGCAGCAGCGGGTCGGCGTCCACCGCGACCACGGTCGCGCCGGGGACGCGGTCCAGGATCCGGCCGGCGAGCGAGCCCGGCCCGCAGCCGAGGTCGAGGACGAGCGGGTCGGGCCGCCCGGTCGCGGCCTCCAGGGCGTCGACGATGGCGGTGAACCGCTCCTCGCGGTCGGGGACGTAGCCCTCCTGCTGGACGTCCCAGCGGGCGGTCCAGGCGCTCGCGACCTCGTGGTCGAGCATGGTCATGACCCCTCCTGTGACTGTCGTATAAGCTTTGGACAGTCACATTCTGAACCCGGAAGGCGTAACCGGTCAAGTGGAGTTCAACAGTCATACCGATGCGGTGGTGCAGGCGGCCGCCGGCCTCGTCAACGAGCTGACCCCGGGGGAGCGGCGCGGCCGCGCCTACACCCCGCCCCCGCCGCCCGCGCTCGCCGCCGCCGTCACCGACGTCCTCCAGCGCGTCGGGCGCGGCTCGCGCGCCGCCGAGTCCGAACTGCCCGCGCTCGCCGCCGTCGCGCGGGAGCTGCGCGTGGTGTTCGACGCCGTCGCCGCCGGCGACGTCGACGGCGCCGCCGAGCAGGTCAACCGGCTCCTGGAGACGACCGAGGCCCGGCCCCGCCTGGAGCGCCACGACGGACACCCGTGGCACGTCCACTACCACGGAGCCGACGAGAACGACTGGGCCGGCCCCTGCGCCACCGGCCTCGCCATCGTCATCGGCAGCGAGATGCACGACCGCCTGGGCGTCTGCACCGCCCCCAACTGCGACCGCGTCTACGTCGACACCTCCCGCAACGGCACCCGCCGCTTCTGCTCCACCGCCTGCCAGAACCGGGTCAAGGCCGCCGCGTTCCGCGCCCGCGCGCAGTCGTCCTGACGGCCCCGGCTGGGCCTGCCGGTTTCGCGGGCGTGCCTGTAGCGTGTGGCGATGATCCAGGCCACCGCCACCACCGCCGCCTCGCCCGAGGACCTCTTCCGGCACCTGGCCGTCCCCGAGGCGTGGGGCGCCTGGGGCAGGTTCCCCACCCCGGCGCGGCGGGCGCGCGCGGGCGACACCGCCCCCTACGGCGTCGGGACGGTCAAGAAGATCTGGCCGGCCAGCGAGCGGACCGTCGCCTACGAGCCCTACGAGCACTTCGGGTACGTCGCGCTGTCGGGCCTGCCCGTGCGCAGCTACCGGTCGGACGTCCGGCTGGAGCGCCGGGACGCCGGCACGTTCCTGCGCTGGGAGGCGACGTTCGAGCCGCTGATCCCCGGCACCGGCCCGATCGTCGGCTTCGGGCTCCGGCAGATGCTGAAGGCCTTCGCCCGATGGCTGCCCGCCCACGTCGAGCACTGCCCGCCGGACTGCCCCGCCCGCAAGGCCGAGGGCATCTGACCGCGTCCGGGCCCGCGGGGAGGGACGTGAGCCGGAGGCCGTGCGACCCCCCGCACGACCTCCGGCAGAAAAGGTGCAGGCCGAGAGCACCCCGCAGTTCCCTCGGCCTGCACGACCATGGACCCCTCAGGCGGGGTCGGGACCGTAGACCTCCCACAGCTCCCCGGCGAAGAACCGGCCGAAGTCGAGCAGCCGGCCCGCCCCGTCGGGACCCGTCGCGCGGAAGGTCGTCAGCTGCCGCGCGAAGTCGGTCAGCTGGATGTGCAGCACGCCCGCCGCGACGACCGGCGCGCCGTCCTCCTCGTCCTCGGCGACGTGCCCGTCCAGCAGCCGCACGTAGAGGGTGGAGGTGTCCGGCCAGATCCGCGTCGGCGGCCCGTGCAGGACGTTCTTGCGCCCGCTCAGCGTGCGCCGCCGCCCCTCGCCGTCGGTGTAGAACAGCCGGTACTTCATCAGCCGCCGGTCCTCGGGCCCGTCCGCGACGAACAGGTTGAACGTGCCCCGCTCGACCGGGCGGCGCCCCCCGTGCCCGGTCGCGTCGACCCATCCGGCGGCCGTCGCCTCGTGGTCCGCCTCGGCCAGGAAGCGGTCGGTGTCCGCCGCGGTGATCGTCAGGCGGAACGACAGGGGCAGGCGCCCCTCGGCCAGCTCGCCGATCCGCGTGTCGGACTCCCCGTAGGTGACGAATCCCTTCATCTCCTCGGTGAACGACAGCGACGTACGGCCCGCGACCGCGGTGGACGGTCCCCGTGTCCCACCGCGGCTCCCCGATGCGGGGCCGTACGCCGAGCCGTTCCCCGCCCCGCCTGGCGAGCCGGCTCCCCCGGCCGGCTCGGCCCCCGTGGCGGGCGGGGCGGTCCTCTCCAGCAGCCGCGTGGCCAGCCGGTCGGCCTGCGCGGCGATCGTCAGCGAGGGGTTCGGGCCCACCGGGCCGGGCATCGCCGCCCCGTCGGCGATGTAGAGGCCCGGGAACCCGAACACCTCGCCGAAGGCGTCGCAGACGCCTTCGCCCGGGTGGCCGCCCATGGGGGCGCCGCCCAGCGGATGGACGGTGATGATGCGCTTGCGGAACCACATCGGGTTGTCGGCGTAGTCGGCGCCGAGCACGTCCGCGATCCCCCGCATCGTCTTGCGGACGCGGTTGAACAGCTCCTCGCTGGTCCGCGCGTTCCAGTCGGCGGCGAGCCGGCCGTCCCGCAGGTGCAGCCGCCCGTCGGCGGTCTCGCGGCCCATGCCGAGCAGCGGCAGCGAGCTGACCGTCAGCGCCCCGTCGCCGATCAGGTCCGAGAGCTCCTCGGACAGGTTGGTGTCCGGCGCGTCCTTGAAGAACTCCCGGAACCGGCCCCACAGGAACTCCACCGCGCGCTCGAACTCGCCGCGGACGTCGAAGCCGTTCACGATCCAGTCGGTGAAACCGGGGTAGCCGCCGTCCTGGATGTAGGCGCCGCGGCCCGCGCCGGGCACGCCGTCCAGGTCGTCCGGCAGCCGGATCGCCGTGGTGATCACCGGCCCGCGGCTGGCGTTGAGCGGGCGGACCCGGTTGCGGTCCTTGGCCCGCATCAGGAACGTCAGCAGGTCGCCGTTGCCGCAGAAACGGGTGCCGAGCGCCGAGCTGAGGCCGGGGAACGCCGCGCGGGACTTCAGCAGCAGGTACGTGGTGCCGTAGGTGCCGGCGCCCAGCACCAGCCGGTCGCACGTGATCGTCCGGATCGGCAGGCGGCGCTTGCGGGCGGACAGGTCCGTGTGGTGGACGTAGTCGACCTCGTACCCGCCGCCCCGCCGCGGCCGGATCGCCTTCACCTCGTGGGAGGTGCGGATGTCGGCGCCGTGGTGCGCCGCCGCCGACAGGTAGTTGTGGTCGAGGCTGTTCTTGGAGCCCTCGTTGCAGCCGATGTCGCACTCGCCGCACAGCTTGCACGTCCGGCGGCGCGCGCCGTGCAGGTTGCCGTACGCGGGGTCGGCGATCGGCAGGCTCACCCCGGGCGTGCCGCCCGGCTCCGGCGCGAAGCTGACCGCGAGCGGCGGCAGCGTGCTGTGCAGGCCGAGCTCGGCCGCCGCGTCCTGCATCGCGTGCGTCTTCGGGGTGTCGTCGTAGGGGACCTGGTCCAGCGGGTACGGCGTCGCGCCCATCATCCGCTCGACGGCGTCGTAGTGCGGGTCCAGGTCGGCGCGCGAGACCGGCCACGGCTCGTGCCCCCCGCCGGGCCCCGGCCGGTCGTGCACGAACCAGCGCTCGTCCTTGCGCAGCAGCACGTTCGCGTAGATCAGGGAGCCGCCGCCGAGGCCGGAGGACACGACGGAGTCGCAGCCCTTGAACCCCCACACGTCGTACATCCCGTACAGGCCGGCGTCGGGGTCCCAGAAAGCCCGCCCCAACTCGGCGGGGGAGCGCGGGAAGCTGCCGGGCGGGTACGGCTGCCCGCGCTCCAGCAGGACGACCCGCTGCCCGGCCTCCGCCAGCCGGTACGCGGTGACGGATCCGCCGAATCCGGATCCGACCACGACCGCGTCGACGTGCTCGGCCGCGCCGCCGCCTTCGCTCATCGCTCAGCCCGCCTTCCGCTTGAGGAAGTCCACGACCTGCGGGAACACCTCGGTCGCGGAGGCGGCCCCCATGAACGGATCCTGGTGGCCGTAGCCGGGCAGGACCGCCAGCTCGTGCAGCCCGGGAGTGATCTTCTCCAGGGCGCGGTGGCAGACGATGTTGGAATCGGTGAACACGTGGTTGCGGTCTCCGGTGAGGAACAGGATCGGCGTCGTGACCGTGGCGGCGCGCGACAGGTAGTCGTCCGGCAGCGCGGCCGAGCGGGGGTCGCGCGGGTGGCGCTTCACCGCGCGGCCCGCCTTCACCATCGCGTGGAGGTGCCGGTAGTAGTTGACGTTGCAGGCCCCGAACAGGTCGGGCAGCCGCCCGTGCGTGACCGGCGACATCTTGTCGTGCGTGAAGATCGGTTGTCCGCCGCCCCACATGAAGCTGAGCATGTGGCAGGCCGGCTCGTCGCACTCGCGGTGGAACGGGGCGACGGCCTTGGCGAGCATCCAGCCGCGCGTCAGCACCGGAGCGTTCGCGTACCGGGGGTCCAGGTGGCAGGGCCCGAGCACGTACTCCATGAGGGCCGGCCCGTAGCCGAGCTTGATCTTCGACCAGCGCGGGGTGCGCGGGGTGAGCGAGACGCTGTTGCAGACCAGGCTGGTGACGCCGGTGACGGTGGCGGCGAACAGCGCCATCGAGAACGAGATCGCGCCCACGCAGTGGGAGATCACGTGGATCCGCCGGTCGCCGACGTGGCGCCGCAGCTCGGCGAGCATCGCCGGGTGGTCGTAGAGCGCGATGGCGTCCAGGTCGTGGCGCGAGGCCTCGGCGTTGTAGGGGAACCGGCCGCTGATCCGCAGGTCGGCCGCCCACACGTCGCCGAACCCGGCGTCGTGCAGGTGGTTCACCAGGTTGGCGTGCTCCGGCATGATGTACATGTCGCTGGACGTGGTCAGCCCGTGCACCAGCAGGACGACGTCGTCGCAGTCGCTCCGGCGGAACCGGGTGAGGTTCAGGCCGAGGCCGTCCTCGGTCGCGAAGGGGTGCGCGGACACCTCGGCGTCGGCGACGCCCGCGTGCGTGAAGCGCGCGATCCGCTGCTGCTCCATGTCGATCTCCTCCGCTTCCTGACGGTCCAACCCTGCCAAACGCAGATATCGGCGCGGCATCGTGGAGAACCCGTACTTACGGGTGCGGGCGCACCCACCGGACGTACGGGACGTACGTGAAGTAAGAGTCAGATCTACTCGGAACGGTTCATCGCGGTCGCGACGCCGACCCGGGAGGACACGCCGATCTTGCCGAAGACGCGGGAGAGGTGGGTCTCGACCGTCCGGACGCTGAGGTACAGCCGCTCGGCGATCTGCTGGTTGCTGTTGCCCTCGGCGACCAGCAGCGCGATCTCGTGCTCGCGCGGGGAGAGCCCGAACGGCAGGTCCTTCCTGCCCTTGGCGCCGCGTGCGGGCGTCCCGGGGGAGGGCACCCGGACACCGAGCCGCCGCTGCTCGCGGACGACCTGCGCCAGCAGCCCCTTCATCCCGCACGACTCGAAGACCTCGGCGGCGGCGCGCAGCCGGTCCCGGGCGCGGGACCGGTCGCCCGCGGCGGCGTGCGC
>NZ_JBEUPA010000235.1:0-8397 GCF_040492065.1 Actinomadura sp. NPDC000929
GGCGCCGCCCGGTCCCGCCGTCCGCGCCGACGTGCGGGCCGAGCTCGGCGTGGGGGAGCGGCCGCTGGTCGTCACCGTCGCCCGGCTCGCCGAGCAGAAGGGCCTGCCGACGCTGCTGGACGCCGCGGCGGCGTGGGCGGGACGGACCCCGCCGCCGCTCGTCGCGATCGCGGGCGACGGGCCGCTGGAGGGCGAGCTGCGCGCCCGGATCGAGGCCGAGGACCTGCCGGTCCTGCTGCTCGGCCGCCGCTCCGACGTCGCCGGACTGCTGGCCGCCTGCGATGTGGCGGTCGTGCCGAGCGTGTGGGAGGGGCAGCCGCTGGTCGTCCAGGAGATCCTGCGGGCGGGCCGGCCTCTGGTCGCGACCCGCGTCGGCGGGATCCCGGGGATGGTGGGCGCCGGGGAGCGGGGCGAGGACGTCGCGCTGCTGCAGGAGCCCGAGTCCGACGCGGCGCTGCTGGTGCCGCCGAACGACGCGGAGGCGCTCGGGCGCGCGGTGAGCCGCGTCCTGGACGATCCGGCGCTCGCGGCGCGGCTGGGCTCGGCCGCCGCCCGGCGGTCGGCGCTGATGCCCGGCGAGGACGACGCCGTCGACCAGCTGGCGGGGCTGTACCTGGAGCTGACCGGACCTTAGACGCGGTTTCCCGCGCTCGGGTTCGAAGACGGCGCCGAAAAATCGCGGGGGAGGGGAACCGCCCCGGAGCGGCCCGCGTTGAAGCAGGTAAGCGGAGGGGAGTATCCCCGCGCGCGGTTCTCGTCAGTACGGTCGGCCCATGCCGGCCCGGGTTCCGCGGCCCGTACCCGATCGCAGGGCGGGAGAGACCTCCGGCGCTCGTCTCATGTCCGCCGGAGGTGTTCACGTTGTCGGTCTCACCCCTTGTCTGGGGCCTCACCATCGCGGCGATCCTTGCGATCATCGCCGCCGACCTGTTCCTGATCCACCGCAATGACACGCGGGAGTTCACCACCCGCCGCGCCGCCTTCTGGTCGGTGGTCTACATCGGTCTCGCCGTGCTCTTCGGCCTCGGAGTCTGGCTCTTCTCCGGCGGGGAGCACGCCGCGCAGTACTTCGGCGGCTTCGTCATGGAGAAGAGCCTCAGCGTCGACAACCTCTTCGTGTTCATGGTGATCCTCGCCAGGTTCGCCGTGCCCAAGCACGCCCAGCACACGGTGCTGATGGCGGGCATCGTGATCGCGTTGGTGCTGCGCGGCGCGTTCATCGCGGTCGGCGCCGCCGCCATCGCGACCTTCACCTGGGTGTTCTTCCTGTTCGGCGCGTTCCTCATCTGGACGGCGATCGGCCTGGTCCGCGGCGGCGACGAGGACGAGTTCAAGGAGAACGCGCTGCTGCGCTGGGCCAAGCGCGTCATCCCGACGTCGGACGAGTACGACGGCAGCCGGTTCCTCACCCGGCGGGGCGGGCGCCGGCTGGTCACCCCGATGGCCATCGTGATGATCGCTATCGGCTCGACCGACGTGCTGTTCGCGCTGGACTCCATCCCCGCGATCTTCGGGCTCACGACCGAGCCGTACCTGGTCTTCACCGCCAACGCGTTCGCGCTCATGGGCCTCGTCCAGCTGTACTTCCTGCTCGGCGGCCTCGCCGACCGTCTCGTCTACCTCGGGCACGGGCTGGCGTTCATCCTCGGCTTCATCGGCGTCAAGCTGATCCTGCACGCGCTGCACGAGTACGGCGCCGGCTGGGCCCCCGAGATCCCGATCTGGCTGTCGCTCGCCGTGATCGCCGGGACGCTGGCCGCCACCGCGGTGGCGAGCCTCGCCGCGGGCCGCAGGCCGTCCCGCGAGCCGCTCCCGGAGGCCGAGCCCGCCGCCGGGGCGGAGACCGGCGCGACACGCGAGAGCTGAGAGCGGACCGCGTCCCCCCATCATCCGAATGCTGTTCTAGAATCTCGGTCAAAAGGGTCGAGAGAGGGTTGACGCATGGCCATCGGGCTGACCGAGGAGCATGAGGCGCTCGCCGATTCGGTGCGCGGCTTCGCCGAGCGCAACATTCCGGCGACGGCCGTCCGGGCCGCGCTGGACGCGGAGGAGGAGACGAGGCCCGGGTTCTGGCCGGCCCTCGCCGAGCAGGGCCTGCTGGGCCTGCACCTGGACGAGGAGCACGGCGGGCAGGGCTTCGGCCTGCTGGAGCTGTCGGTCGTGCTGGAGGAGCTGGGCCGCGCGGCCGCGCCCGGCCCGTTCCTGCCGACCGTGCTCGCCAGCACGGTCATCGACGCCTCCAGCAACGCCAAGCTGCGAGCGGAGCTGCTCCCGGGCCTCGCCGACGGGTCGCGGACGGCCGCCGTCGCGCTGGACGGCGAGCTGACCGGCCGCCGCGAGGGCGACGCGCTCGTGGTGTCGGGGACGGCGGCCACGGTGCTCGGCGCCGCGCTCGCCGACGTGCTCGTGCTGCCCGTCGCCGTCGACGATGGCGAGCAGTGGGTCGCGCTGGACGCGGCCGACCTCGCCGTCACCCCGGTGCCGAGCCTGGACCGGGTCCGGCGCGTCGCCTCCGTCGAGGTCTCCGGCGCCTCCGTCGCCGCCGACCGCGTCCTGGACGGCCTCACCGCCGGCCGGGTCCGGGACCTGGCCGCCGCGCTGTTCGGCGCCGAGGCCGCGGGCCTGGCGGGGTGGCTGGTGACGACCGCCGCCGAGTACGCGAAGGTCCGCGAGCAGTTCGGCCGCCCGATCGGGCAGTTCCAGGGCGTCAAGCACAAGGCCGCCCGCAGCCTGATCGCCCTGGAGCAGGCCCGCGCCGCCGCCTGGGACGCCGCCCGCGCCCTGGACGAGGGCACGGAGGAGGCCGGGTTCGCCGCCGCCGTGGCAGCCGTCATCGCGGTGGACGCCGGGGTGCAGACCGCCCGCGACGCCATCCAGATCCTCGGCGGCATCGGCTTCACGTGGGAGCACGACGCCCACGTCTACCTGCGCCGCGCCCTGACGCTGCGGGCGCTGCTCGGCCCGTCCAAGGGCTGGGCCGCCAAGGTCGCCGCGCTCGCGCTGGACGGCGGGCGCCGCGAGGTCGTGCTGGAGCTGGACGAGGACGCCCAGCCGCTGCGCGAGCGGATCCGCGCCGAGATCGCCGAGCTGGCCGCGATCGAGGACAAGGACGCGCTGGCCGAGCGCCTCGGCGACGAGGGCTGGACCGTCCCGCACTTCCCCAGGCCGTGGGGGCGCGAGGCCGGGCCGGTCGAGCAGATCCTGATCCAGCAGGAGCTGCGGGCCGCCAAGGTCAGGACGCCGAATCTCGGGATCGGCGCCTGGCTGGTGCCCTCGCTCGTCCGCTACGGGACCGACGAGCAGAAGGAGCGGTTCCTGCGGCCGACGCTGCGCGGGAAGATCGTGTGGTGCCAGCTGTTCTCCGAGCCGGGCGCCGGCTCGGACCTGGCGTCCCTGTCGATGAAGGCCGAGCGGGTCGAGGGCGGCTGGAGGCTCACCGGCCAGAAGATCTGGACGTCGCTCGCCCAGCACGCCCAGTGGGGCTTCTGCATCGCCCGCACCGACCCCGCGGCGGCCAAGCACGACGGCATCACCTACTTCCTCGTCGACATGGCGTCCGAGGGCGTGGACGTCCGCCCGCTGCGGGAGCTGACCGGCGACGCGCTGTTCAACGAGGTCTTCCTGGACGGCGTCTTCGTCCCCGACGACCGGGTGGTGGGCGAGGTCAACCAGGGCTGGCAGGTCGCGCGCAACACCCTGTCCAACGAGCGGGTGTCGCTGTCGACCGGCGGCGGCCTCGGCATGGGCGTCCCCGAGCTGCTGCGGTTCTTCGCGAACCGGGAGCTGGACGCGGTCGCGGCCGCCGAGGTCGGCAGGCTCGTCGCCCAGGGCCAGTCGATCGACCTGCTCGGCCTGCGCACCACGCTCAAGCAGCTGAACGGCGTGGAGCCGGGCGCGGAGGCCAGCGTCCGCAAGCTGCTCGGCGTCCAGTTCAACCAGGACGTCGCCGACCACTGCTGGGCGGCGCAGGGCGCGGCCGCGGCCACCGAGGTCCCGATGGCCGAGAGCGGCATCGTGGGCCGCGCCATGCTGTTCAGCCGCGCGATGACGATCTACGGCGGCACCACCGAGGTGCAGCTCAACATCATCGGCGAACGCATCCTCGGCCTCCCCCGCGACCCCGAACCAGGCAAGTAACCCCACGACCGCAGCCCCGACCACGGGCAGGAACCTCAGCCCCCGGCCACGGGCAGGCGCGTGGAGCGAGCGCAGCGAGCGCAACGCGCCTGCCCGTCGAGCCGGGCGACCGGAGCGACACCGACCCACCCGCACGGGCACGACGAGCCGCACAGTGGCGTGAGGATCGCCCGGCTCGTGACGGGGGTTCCAGGGGGTCGCCCCCCTGGGTCAGCGCGGCCGGAAGGTGTAGGTGAAGTTGACGATGACGATGCCGGCCAGGGCGATGAGGAGGCCGGGAAGGCCCGCGTTGACGACGGCGATCGCGCTGAGCGGGATCGCGGCGAGCAGCGACAGCACCGCCATGGCCAGGCTGTGGTCGCGGTCGCCGTGCCGCGGCTCGGGCGCCGGGACGCGGCGGCGGGAGCGCGGCGCGACGGCGCGGGCGTCGAGGGTTTCCTCGATGCGGTCGACGACCGTCTCGATGAAGGCGTCGTCATAGTCGGGCCCCAGCTCGCGCCGGGCCGCCATGGCCGCCGTGAGGTCGTCGCGCGGCAGTCGTGGGGTCGTCATGACACCGTTATAGGCGGGCGGGGAGGGCTGCCGCGTCACTCCCCGGTGCCATGTGGCGGCTACCCCTCAGGTGTGAGCGGACGCGCAGGTAGGATTCCGCTCTTGTCCCAGGAAATCCGGAGGTCCCCGTGACAGTGCGGGCCCGTTCGACCGCCCTCGCCGCCTGCGCCGCCGCGGCCGGGCTGGCCCTCGCGGGATGCGGCGGCGGTGAGAAGCAGGCCGCGGACGCCGCGCCGTCCGCTCCGCCCACCACGCTGGCGCCGCTGCCGGCGGTGCGGGCCGCCGACGTCAAGCCGCTGGTGGGACGCTGGGTCGGCGCGGCCAAGGACTACTTCCGGTTCAAGGCCGACGGCAGCGGCGTGTGGGTGCGGGGCCGGCAGAAGCTGTGGAGCGGTTCGGCCATCCCCGAGGGCGGCGGCAGGTACCGCTTCTCGTGGAACGGCGGCGACCCGAAGACCGCGTCCTACTGGGGCGTCGCGCTCAGCGAGGACAAGGCGTCGCTCGTGTTCGCCGGGACCAACCAGACCTACAAGAAGGCCGCCGCGCGGAAGGGCAAGGGATGACCGACGCGATGTTCGCCTCACCCGCCGACGCCGGGCGCAGGCTCGCCGGCGTCCGCTACCTCGCCGACGACGAGATCGCCACGACGGTGTTCCTGGCGCAGGCGCTCGGCAAGCCGCTGCTGGTGGAGGGGCCGGCGGGGGTCGGCAAGACGGAGCTGGCGAAGGCGGTGGCGGCGGCGACCGGCGCGGAGCTGATCCGCCTGCAGTGCTACGAGGGCCTGGACGAGGCCCGCGCGCTCTACGAGTTCAACTACAAGAAGCAGCTCCTCGCGATCCAGGCCGCGCCCGCCGACCGGGCCTGGCAGGAGACCCACGACGACATCTTCTCCGAGGAGTTCCTGCTGGAGCGGCCGCTGCTGGCGGCGATCCGCCGCAGCGACCCGACGGTCCTGCTCATCGACGAGGCGGACAAGGCCGACGTCGAGGTCGAGGGCATGCTGCTGGAGGTGCTGTCGGACTTCCAGGTGACGATCCCCGAGCTCGGGACGGTGGCGGCGGTCCGCCGCCCGTTCGTGCTGATCACCTCGAACGCGGCGCGGGAGCTGTCGGAGGCGCTCAAGCGCCGCTGCCTCTACCTGCACCTGGACTATCCGGCGCCCGACCGGGAGCGCGACATCGTCCTCGCGCAGGTGCCGGGCATCGAGGCGGAGCTGGCCGAGCAGCTCGTCCGCACCGTCGGCACGCTGCGCGACCTGGAGATCAAGAAGGCGCCGTCGATCGCGGAGACCGTCGACTGGGCCCGCACCCTGCTGGCCCTCGGCCTGGACGACCTGGACGAGGCCGCCGTGGGCCGCACCCTCGGCGTCGTCCTCAAGCATGCCTCCGACCAGGAGCGCGCCGCCAAGGAACTCGGGTTGAGCGGCTGACATGGCCTCACTCGTCGACCGGCACACCGGGTTCGTCGCGGAGCTGCGGCGGGCCGGGCTGCCGGTGTCGGTCGCCGAGGGGCTGGACGCGGTGCGCGCCGTGCGGGCCGTCGACCTGCTCGACCGGGAGTCGCTGCGCGCCGCGTACGCCGCGACGGTCGTCAAGCGGCCCCAGCACCGCGCGACGTTCGACACGCTCTTCGACCTGTGGTTCCCGGCGGCCGTCGGGGACGGCGCGGGAGCGGCGCCCGACCCCGGGCGCCCGGCGAGGACGGTCGACGACGACGGCAGGCCCGTCCCCGCTGCGCTCGACCCGCGGGTGCAGCGGCGCAGGGAGGAGCTCGCCGACCTGCTCCTGTCCGGGGACGACGCCGGGTTGCGCCGGTTCGCCCGGCTGGCCGTCGCCGAGTACGGCCGGACGCCCGGGCAGGAGTCGTGGTTCTCCTCCGGCGTGATGAGCGCGCTGTCGCCGGAGACCCTGATGGCGCGGCTGCTGGAGTCGGTCCTGGCCGGGCGGGAGCGCGGCGGCATGGCCGAGCGCGTCGCGCGCCGGACGTTCCGCGACCGCATCTCCCGGTTCTCCGGCCTCGTCGCGGGCGAGGTGCGGCGCCGCATCGCCGAGGACACCGGGGTCGAGCGGACTGCCCGCATCGCCGTGCGCCCCCCGCTGGAACGGCTCGACTTCGCCGGCGCGACCCGCGCCGAGATGGAGGCGCTGCGCCGCGAGGTCTACCCGCTGGCGCGCAGGCTGGCGACCCGGCTCGTCCAGAAGCAGCGGCACGGGCGGCGGGGCCGGCTCGACTTCCGCCGGACGGTCCGCGCGTCCCTGTCCAGCGGGGGAGTGCCGCTCACCACCCACCACCGGCCGCGGCGCCCGCACCGGCCCGAGCTGGTGGTGCTGTGCGACGCCAGCGACTCGGTGTCGGCGTTCGCGCACTTCACGCTGCTGCTGACGTTCGCGCTGCGGGAGCAGTTCACCAAGGTCCGCGCGTTCGCCTTCATCGACGCCACCGACGAGATCACCAAGTACTTCGCGCCGGGCGCGGACGTCACCGGCGCGATGACCCGCCTCGCCGCCGAGGCCGACCTCGTGTGGATCACGGGCCGGTCCAACTACGGCCACGCCTTCAAGGTGTTCGACGACAAGTACCGCGACGCCGTCACCCCGAGGACGTCCCTGCTGATCCTCGGCGACGCCCGGTCCAACTACGGGGAGCTGTCCCTGCCGATCGTGCGGTCGATGGCGGACCGGGCCCGGCACGCGTACTGGCTCAACCCGGAGCCGCGCTCCCAGTGGGACACCGGCGACTCGGCCGCGTCCCGCTACGGCGAGCTGGTCCCGATGTACGAGTGCCGGAACCTGACCCAGCTGGCCGCCTTCGTCGAGGAGCTCGCCTAGCCGGGTTCAGGAGGCCCGGTCGCGGATGACCAGGGCGAGGACGGCGTAGGCGAGCGCGGCGACGGCCGAGACGACCATCGCGACGTTCGTGCCGTGCGCCAGCGAGGCCGCGTCGTGCCCGAACCCCGTCGCGACGGCCCCGACGATCGCCACGCCCAGCGACGCCCCGATGTAGCGGGCGGTGTTGTTGGCGCCCGCCCCCATGCTGGCGCGGTCGGCGGGGACGCTCTCCACGGCGAGCCGGGCGAGCATCGCGTTGGTCAGGCCGCTCGCGACGCCGGCGGCGGCGAGGCCCGGCACGAGCCGCCACCAGTGCGCGTCCGGGGCCAGGGCCGCCAGCGCGAGCTCGCTGACGCCGGCGAGCGCGAACCCGGCGGCGAGCAGGCGCCGGACGGGCAGCCGCGCCGGGAGGCGGTGGGCCTGCAGGGCGACGACGAACGACAGCCCGGACCAGATCGCCAGCACCAGCGCCGCCGCGATCGCGGACAGGCCCATCACCAGGCTCATCATCGTCGCCAGATAGGTCATGACCCCGATCACGGCGAGCCCGGTGACGAGCGCCCCCGTCACCGACAGCAGGAACGCCGGCCGCCGGAACAGGGCGAGCTCGACCATCGGCTCCCGCCGCCGCGCCTCGACGAGGACGAACGCGGACAGCAGGACGGCCGCGGCGGCGAACAGCGCGAGGACGCCCGGGGACGTCCAGCCGGTGCGGCCCCAGGTGATCGCGGCCACCAGCGCCGCCACGCCGAGGCTCATCGTGGCCAGTCCCGGCACGTCCACGCCGCGCGGACGCTCGGCCCGCGACTCGGTGAGCGCGCGGGAGGCCGCCGCGGCGAGCGCCGCGGACGCGGCCACCGTGGCCCAGTACCACAGCCGC
>NZ_JBEUPA010000236.1:0-8280 GCF_040492065.1 Actinomadura sp. NPDC000929
CGGATACCGCGACCTCATGGACCGCATCTTCGCCGCCTGACGCGGCGAAAAGGGCGCCCCCGCGGAATCGCGGGGGCGCCCTTTTCGCCTTTCGGGATCAGCCGTTCAGGAACCGGTAGACCGCCTCGCGGCCCTGGGTCCCGCGCTCGCGGTTCTGGATGGAGTGGGAGGCGCCCTTCACCACGACGAGCGTGCCGCGCGGGGCGTAGCGCAGTTCTTCGCGCGCCCACTCCAGCGGCGTGGACAGGTCGCGGTCGCCGTTCACCAGCAGGACCGGGACCGACAGCCCGGCGCGGCGCGGTTCGGCCGTGTGCCGCGCCCACGGCCAGTGCAGGCACTCCTGGACGAACCCGCCGCCGACCGCCGTGTCCGCGGTGAACGGCCAGGTCGCCCGGGCCGGCAGGTGCCTGCGCGCCCGCTCCAGCGCGGCCTTCCGCACGCCCGGCGGCGTCTCGGACGTCCCCCACGGGAACCGGCCGTCCCCGCAGATCGTCGCGATGTGCAGGCCCGAGCTGTACTCGGCCGGGTCCTCGCCGCCGGAGTCGAGCGCCCGGAGCAGGCGGTCCAGGTGCGCGGCGTCGCCGTGGCGGGCGTCGTGGACCGCCGAGACGACGTCCCCCAGCCCGCCGAGGGCGCCGGCGTCCCGGTAGGTGGGGTCGAGGAACTCGTAGGTCACCAGCATGTCCCAGATCCGCACGGCGTCCTGGCGGTGCCGTGCGAGCCAGGCCAGGTCGCGGGCGGGGTCGAAGCCGCAGGCGGGCGCGGCGGCGCAGGCGTCGCGCAGGACGCGCGCGGTGGCCCGCAGCCCGGTGAGGTAGAGCATGTCGTCGCCCTGCGGGTCGACGAACGGGAGCACCGAGTCGAGGACGAGCTTTCTGACGCCGGCCGGATGGGACGCGGCGTAGGCGGCGCCGGTCATGGTCCCGTAGGACACGCCGTCCACGGTCCAGCTCCGCACGCCGAGCGCGCGGCGCAGCAGGTCGAGGTCGCCGACCGTCTGCTCGGTGGTGAAGTAGTGCCGCCGGTCGCCGAGGACGCCGGCGCACTCCCTCACCGCGCCGGGCGTGGGCGGCTCGATGTCACTGCCGCCCACCTGCGCCTGGAGCCGCGGGCAGTCGACGGCGCCGAACTCCCCCGTGCCGCGCTGGTCGATCATGACGAACCGGTAGTTCCTCGCCAGCTCCGGCAGGCGCTTGGAGATGCCGGAGACGAAGGGGACGCCGGGCTGCCCTGGGCCACCGGTCAGGAACATCAGGACGCCCTTGGGCGCGCGCGCCTCGTCCGCCGCCGCGACCTGGAGCCTCAGGGTCCGGCCGCCCGCGGGGTGGCGGTGGTCGAGGGGCACGGTCAGGAACGAGCAGGTGAAGCCGGGCTGCCCGGCGCAGGGCCTGGAGTCGGTCAGCCGGGGCGCGGCCGGCCGGGCGGGGGGCGCTTGGGGTGCCGCGGACGCCGTCGCCCCGCCCGCTCCGAGGAGCGCGAGGGTGAGGGCTAACACCGCTGAGCAACGTGGTCGCATGGGGGGATCCTCCCTCCGGACTCCCGCGCTCGCCGGGATGTCGCCGGATCCGGTCATGTCGCCGCCCGCCACCCGGCGCCGCGCCCCGGCGGCTCTCGTCAGGACGGCGGCGAGGGTGAATACTGAATCCCGTTCGGTAAATCCGTGAGCGGAGGACCCAGGTGTCCGAGAACTTCTCGATGACCATCGACGGCCGGGCCGTGACGGCGCCCAGCGCCTTCGGCGTGATCGATCCGGCGACCGGCGAGGTCGCCGAGCAGGCCCCCGACGCGTCCCGGGAGCAGCTCGACGCGGCGATGGCCGCGGCGCAGGCCGCCTACGCCGGGTGGCGCCGCGACGAGGCCGCGCGCCGCAAGGCGCTGCTCGCCGCGGCCGAGGTCATGTTCGCCAGGTCCGAGGAGATCGGCCGGATCCTCACGCTGGAGCAGGGCAAGCCCCTGGCCGACGCGACCATGGAGGTCGTCGGCGCGGGCGTGTGGCTGAAGTACTTCGCCGGCCTGGAGATGCCCCGCGAGGTCATCCAGGACGACGCCGGCGCGCGGGTGGAGGTCGTGCGCCGCCCGATGGGCGTGGTCGCCGCGATCACCCCGTGGAACTACCCGCTGCTCCTGGCCGTCTGGAAGCTCGCCCCGGCGCTGCTCGCGGGCAACACGATGGTCCTCAAGCCGTCCCCCTTCACGCCGCTGTCGAGCCTGAAGCTCGGCGAGGTGCTGCGCGACGTCCTGCCGCCCGGCGTGCTGAACGTCGTCACCGGCGGCGACGAGCTCGGCGCCTGGATGACCGGCCACGAGGTGCCCCGCAAGATCAGTTTCACCGGCAGCGTCGCGACCGGCAAGCGCGTCGCGGCCGCGGCGGCGCCCGACCTGAAGCGCGTCACGCTGGAGCTCGGCGGCAACGACCCGGCGATCCTGCTCGACGACGCCGACCCGGCCGCGGTCGCCGACCGGCTGTTCGGCGCCGCGTTCCAGAACAACGGCCAGGTCTGCTCGGCGATCAAGCGCGTGTACGTCCCGGAGGCCCTCTACGGGGACGTGGTGGACGCGCTCGCCGAGCGGGCGAAGGCCGCACGGGTCGGCAACGGGATGGACGAGGGCGTCCAGTACGGGCCGATCAACAACCGGCCGCAGTACGAGCGGGTCGGCGAGCTGGTCGCCGACGCGCTCGCGGGCGGCGCCCGCGCGGCGGCGGGCGGCGGGCCGATCGACGGGCCCGGCTACTTCTTCGAGCCGACGATCCTCGCCGACGTCTCCGACGGCGCCCGGATCGTGGACGAGGAGCAGTTCGGCCCCGCGCTGCCGGTCATCAAGTACACCGACCTGGAGGACGCCGTCGCGCGCGCCAACGGCACCCACTTCGGGCTGTCCGGATCGGTGTGGGGAACCGACGCCGACCGGGCCGCCGAGGTCGCCGGGCGGCTGGAGTGCGGCACCGCGTGGGTCAACACCCACCTGGCCCTCGCCCCCCACCAGCCGTTCGGCGGCTTCAAGTGGAGCGGCGTCGGCGTGGAGAACGGCCCGTGGGGTCTGTACGGGTTCACCGAGCTCCAGGTGATCCACCGCTCGAAGGGCTGAGCGCCCCGGGCGGGGCCCGGCGGCCGGGCCCCGCCCGGCGTGGCACACTTTCCGGACGGGGAGCGTGGATCACCGCACCGACCCTGGAGGACCCGGATGCACACCTGGGACGTCATGCGGCAGGACGACCTCGGCAACGTCTTCCGCGTCGCGGCGCACGACTCCCGCATCTCCGCGCTGGCCCAGGCCATGGTCCTGGAGAGCGGCGTCCGGCACCGGCAGATGTACTGGGTGGACGGCCCGCCCGGCCCCGCCGTGCGCACCAACCGCGACCTGTACCTGGTGTTCCTCCATCTCGGGCAGGAGGCGAGGGCGGCCTCGTGGTCGCTGTCGGCGTTCCTGCGCTCGCTGTGGAAGGTCGGCGCCGTGCTCGCCGACCAGGCGCGGCTGGAGCCCGACGACGTGGCGGCGATGTTCGCGGCGGCCGCCGTCACGCCGCCCGCCTCCTTCGACCCCGCCTGGAGCGGCAAGGACCTGTCGCTGCCCGGAGAGGAGCCGGAGGGGTACGCCGACTGGGAGCGCGTCCTGCTCTCCCAGATCGCCGATCTGGAGGACTTCCTGGCCGCTCCCCCGGGCCCGCAGGCCCGGTTCGGCGTGGAGGCCCCCCGCCCGCCGGGTTCCGGGGCCCGCGCCACCCCGGCCCGCTGGTACAACTTCGACCCGGCGACCTACCTCGAGTGCGCCGTGGCGGGCAGCCTTGGCGGATGGGACGCGGCCGACGGCGCCCGCGTGCCGCTGCCGGCCGGCCCCGGCGAGCCGCCGGCGCGCTCCTACGTCCGCGCGCTCACCACGATGAGCTGGAGCGATCTGGCCCGCATCGCGGTCTGCGGGCAGATGTACGAGTAGCCCGCCCTGTCGCCCCCGCGTGGTAGGACTGGCCTCATGAGCGAGCGGCCGGTCGAGTTCGGCGACCGGGGCGGCTGGTGCCTGGCGAGGGGCCGCCCCCACCCGGCGCTGCGCCCGTTCCTGCGCTCCTACGACGGCTACTGGGAGACGGAGTCCGTGCCGTCCCGGACGCGGACCCTGCCCACCCGCACCACCGTGGTGATCCTCAACCTGGGCCCGCCGCTCCACCTGGAGGTCCCCGACCCGGGGGTGCGCGACCGCGCGTACGGGTCGTTCGTCGCGGGGATGCACGACGGCCACGGCATGTACCTCAGCCCAGGCGGGCAGCGCGGCATCCAGCTCGACGTGACCCCGCTCGGCGCCTACACGCTGCTCGGCGTCCCGATGGCGCGGCTCACCAACGCCGCCGCCGAGCTGCCCGACCTGCTGGGCCGGGAGGCGCGGACGCTGGTCGAGCGGCTCGCCGACGCGCGCACCTGGGGCGCGCGGTTCGCCGTCCTGGACGCCTTCCTGCTGCGCCGCCTCGACGCCGGTCCCGTCCCCGACCGGGAGGTGGCCCGGGCGTGGCGGCTGCTGGACGGGGACCCCTCCCTGCCGGTCGCCGACCTCGCCGCCGACGTCGGCTGGAGCCGCAAGCACCTCACCCACCGGTTCCGGGAGCAGGCCGGGCTGCCGCCCAAGGTGATGGCGCGGGTGCTGCGCTTCCAGCGCGCCGTCGGGCTGCTCCGAGGCGGCGCCGGGCCCGCCGAGGCCGCGTTCGCGTGCGGGTACTACGACCAGGCCCATCTCAACCGCGACTTTCGCGCCCTGGCGGGCTGTACACCGACCGAACTGGTCGGCGGCCCGCCGGAGCCGCGGAGCGTCTCCGCGCCGGCCGGGGCCTCCGCCTGAGCCGGCCGGGGTCAGCTCTGGTGGACGCCGCCGCCCAGGTTCATCACGATGACGCCGAGCACGATGATGACGGCGCCGGCGATGGTCAGCGGTCTGACCGGCTCGTCGAACAGCACGACGCCGCCCGCGAACGCGCCGATCGTGCCGAGCGCGGACCAGATGGCGTAGACGGGCCCGACGTTCAGCGACGTCAGCGCCCTGGCCATGAGGACGAAGGAGATCAGGTACCCGGCCACCACGATCAGCGAGGGCCCCAGCCGGGTGAAGCCTTCGGAGGCGCGCATCGCCAGCGTCGCCGTTACCTCGAAGGCGATCGCGAGGCCGAGCAGGACGAAGGGCATCAGCGGGCCTCGCCGTGCTCGGCGGCGATCGCCTCGAAGACCTTCATGTCCGCCGCGAACGGCGAGCCGGGGCGGGGCCAGTGCAGCGCGATCTCGGTGATGCCGAGTTCGGCGTAGCGGCCGGCCAGGTCGGCGAACGCGCCGGTCGACTCCAGCCAGGGCTCGTCGTTGAAGCCGGTCAGCAGGACGAGGTCGTCGAGGCGGCGGCCCTCGGCGTCGCACGCGGCGCGCAGGGCCTCCAGCCGGGAGCGGACGATGCCGTACGGCTCGTCCCCCTCGCCGTGGGCGCTGGTCACCCAGCCCGTGCCGTACCGGGCGGCGAGCCGCATCCCGCGCGGCCCGTCCCCCGCGATGACGAACGGCACGCGGGGGCGCTGGACGCAGCCGGGCTCCTGCACGACCTCGCGCGCGGTGTAGTACTCCCCGGCGAACGAGGTCTCGGGGCCGGTCAGCAGGCGGTCCAGCAGTTCCACCCACTCGGCGAAGCGGGAGGCGCGCTCGCCCGGGCTCCAGTCGTCGCCGAGGATCCCGGCGTCGGACGCGCGGCGCGTGCCGCCCGCCCCGACGCCGACGGTCAGGCGCCCGCCGCTCACGTGGTCGATCGTCTTGATCGCGTGCGCGGTCGGCACGGGATGCCGGAAGTTCGGCGAGGTCACCAGCGTGCCGATCCGGACGCGGGAGGTGACCGCCGCGGCGGCGGCGAGCGTGGTGTAGGCGTCGTACCAGGGCGTCGTGCCGCGCCAGGCGATGTGGTCGTACACCCACGCGTGCCGGAACCCGAGGTCCTCGGCACGCCGCCACGGCTCCCCGGCCTCCGGCCAGGACAGCATGGGCCACATCACGGCGCCGATCCTCGGTGCGGTCACCGGCTCCTCCGTTCTCTCCGGCGCCCCCCCGCGGAACGCCAACACCAATAGATACATGCCATCGCCGCGGTTCACGCACCGGACCGCGCAAGCCACCGGTGCAGGGCCCACCACCAGTTCGCGGTCCGGGAGACCGCCGCGCCCGCACCGGGGTCGAGCAGGGGCCGCCCGGCCAGCTCCTGGAAGCGGCGGATCCGGTACTTCACGGTGTTCCCGTGGACGTGCAGCGCCGCGGCCGTCGGCTCGATCCGGCCGCCGTGGTCGAGGTAGGCCAGCGCGGTCTCGGCCAGTTCCCGGTGGAACGGCTCGGCGGGGTCGAGGCCCGGCAGCAGCGCGCCAGCGAGCAGGCCGCCGAGTTCCGGCTCGGCCTCGGTGGCGGTGAGCAGCGCGAGGTCGGCCAGCTCCCGCATCCCGGTGAGCCCGGCGGCGGCGCCCGCCCGCAGCGCCCGCCGTCCGAGCGCGTACATCGGCGCGACCTCGCCGGGACGGGCGGGCGGGGCGGCCACCAGCAGCGGGCCGGAAGGCCCGGCGACCGGGTCCCGCGGTCCGGGCAGCCGGGCGACGAGGGCCGCGAGCCGCCCGTCGACGAGCCCGCACAGGCTCGGCCCGCCGGCGGTGAGCGCCGCCTCCAGCCGTCCCGCCACGGCGGGGTCGCTGACGTCGGAGACCACGCAGTGGTAGGCGGCGCGGGCGTCGAGCGGGGCGAGCACGGGGACGGACTCGCCGTGCAGCAGCTGCCGGAGCATCTGGAGGCGCCCCTCGCGGACGGTCCGCGCCATCTCCAGCTCGGCGACCCGGTGCGCGTGGACCATCCGCTGCACCAGCGCGGTGGTGATCTCGTCGATGCGGGTCACGCCGTCCAGCAGCGCCGCGTCCGGGACGCCCCTGCGGCGGCCGTCGGCGACGAGGGCCCGGACGAGGTGGGCGCGGCCCGCCTGGAAGCCGTCCAGGAACGCCGCGACGGGCACGCCCTGCCGGGCCCGGTCCGAGCCGAGCCGCTCCGCCGCCGCGAGCGCCTCCTCGCTCGGCTCGCCGTCCTCCAGCGCGGTGAGCACGCCGTGCACCAGGGCGCGGGTGTGCCGCCTGGTCTCCTCCTCCGGCAGCGCCGCCACCAGCTCCGACCGGCCGCGGGCGGCGCGGACCGTCGCCTCCAGCAGCACCGGATCGTCGGTGTGCTCGATCAGCAACCGCAGGAACCGGTCGCCTGCGCTGGGCTCCATCCCTCCATTGTGCGGCCCGGTTGTCCGTTCCGGACAACCGGGCGTGCGGGCGTTGGGCGCCGCCGGTCTAGCCGGGAGGCCCGGCCATGGTGTTCGGTGGTCGGGAGACGAGCCAAGGAGTGCGCGATGTCCGACGAGGAAGAGTTCCTGGAGAAGCTGCCGACCGACCTGATCTTCCGGCTGCCGCCCACCTTCGACGACGTCGCGGACGAGCGCCGGCACCGCAAGGAGAGGCTCGCCGCCGCGCTGCGCGTCTTCGGCAAGTTCGGCTTCGAGGAGGGCGTGGCCGGGCACATCACCGCCCGCGACCCGGAGCGCACCGACCATTTCTGGGTGAACCCGTTCGGCATGTCGTTCAAGCACATCCGGGTCAGCGACCTGATCCTGGTGAACCACGAGGGCAAGGTCGTCGAGGGGCGCTACCCGGTCAACGAGGCGGCGTTCGCGATCCACTCGCAGGTGCACCAGGCGCGCCCGGACGTGGTGGCGGCCGCGCACAGCCACTCCACCCACGGGCGGGCGATCTCCGCTCTCGGGCAGAAGCTGGAGCCCATCACGCAGGACGTGTGCGCGTTCTACCAGGACCACGGCCTGTTCGACGACTACACCGGCGTCGTCACCGACCTGGAGGAGGGCAAGCGCATCGCCGCCGCCCTCGGCGGCCACAAGGCCGTCATCCTGCGCAACCACGGCCTGCTCACCGTCGGCGACACCGTGGACGCCGCCGCGTGGTGGTTCATCACGATGGAGCGCTCCTGCCAGGTGCAGCTCCTGGCCAAGGCGGCGGGGCAGGTCGTCCCGATCGAGCACGACAACGCCGTCCTGACCCACGAGCAGATCGGCAACGACCTGGTCGGCTGGATCAACTACCAGCCCCTCTACGACCAGATCACCCGCGAGCAGCCCGACCTGTTCGAGTAGGCGGCCCCTCCCCCGGCCCCGGCCCCGGCGCGCTCGGCGGCGCCGGGGCCTTCGCGTCCGCCGGCCGCGCCCGCGGGTCGTGGTGGGCGAGCAGGACGCGGGCGATGC
>NZ_JBEUPA010000237.1:0-8273 GCF_040492065.1 Actinomadura sp. NPDC000929
CGCCGAGCGGGAACAGCGCGACCAGCGCGACGGCGGCGGCGGCCAGGGCGCGCATGCCCCGCTGCTCCCAGTCGCTCCCGTACGCGGCGATCGCGACGGACTCCAGCCGCGTGACGAACTCCGCCGCGCCCGGCGGCCGCTGCCCCGGGTCCTTGGCCATCCCCTCCAGGACGAGCCGGCGCAGCGGCTCGGGCACCTCCCGCACGTCGACCTGCGCGGTGAGGTGCTGGTTCATCAGGGCCGCCCGCTCGGCCGTCGCGAAGGGGCGCCGCCCGGTGACGCACTCCACGAACACGCACGTCGCGGCGTACACGTCGGTGGCGGGGCTGGCGGGTTCGCCGCGCCACTGCTCCGGCGCCATGTAGACCGGCGTCCCCGACATCGAGCTGCCGCCCGCCAGGACGGCGATGCCGAAGTCCACGAGCTTGCTGAGGCCGTCGCCCCGCACCACGACGTTCGCCGGCTTGTAGTCGCGGTGCACGACGCCGACGGCGTGGGCGGCCGCGAGCCCGAGCAGCGAGCCCTTCAGCACGAGCAGCGCCGCCTCCGGGGCGAGGGCCCCGTGCTCGCGCAGCACCTCCTTCAGGGACGCGCCGTTCACCGCCTCCATCACGATCGCCGCGCCGTGCTCGCCCTCCACGAACTGGTAGAGGCGCGCCACGTACGGGCTCGTCAGGCGCCCCAGCATCTGCGCCTCGGACCGCAGCGCGCCGACCGCGCCGGGATCCCCGCCGACCAGGTACTTGATCGCAACCGGGGTCCCGGACGCCGTGTGGCGGGCCAGGACGACCCGTCCCTGCGCGCCCCGTCCGAGTTCGCGCTCCTCAGTGAACCCCGTCAGCCGCCAGTCCATCCCGCGCTCCCGCCGCTCTTCAGATCATGCTTCACAGGACGGTGACGCCACCGCGTGAGGAAAGGTTCGCGGAAAGTCCGCACGACCGCCGCGTCCGGGGGCCGGGCAGGGCCTCCGGGGACGGCCGGTGAGATGGGACACACCGCCCGCCGCGCGACCCCCGGCCCGGAGGCCTCCGAAGCCACAGGTCACGGGCCGCGCTTATCATTCCATGACAAAGCGCGGAGGAAAAGCGCGGCCGGGAATTCACGGAAGGAATGTGCTACAACCCGTTGGGGTTCGCCGACCGCGAAAGGATCTTCATGGGCGCAGCGGAGGCTCTCGCAGGGGTCGTCGACACGGAGCGCTATCCGCTGGCCGCGCCGGGAGGCGCCGGCTGGGACGTTCTCGTTTCCCGGACCAGGGCCGAACTGGGGAAAACGGGCTGCTGCGTGCTGCCCGACTTCATTCGCCCGGCATTGCTGGACGCGCTGCGCGCGGAATGCGAGGCGATCGCGCCGCACGCGCATTACGACGTCGAAACGGTGAACGCCTACAACATCGATGTGAGCACGCCTTTGCCGGAGGACCATCCGGGGCGTCTCACCGTCGAGCGGGGCAACGCGTTCGTCGCCCGCGACCACATCCCCGCGGACTTCCTCGTCCACCGGCTCTACGCGAACGGGCTCTTCCAGCGGTTCGTGGCGGCCTGCTTCGGGCTGCCCCGGGTGCACGAGCTGGCCGATCCGCTGTCGGGGCTCGTCCTCAACGTCGTCAACCCGGGAATGGAGCATCCCTGGCACTTCGACACCAACGAGTTCACGGTCAGCCTGCTGACGCGGGAACCCGAGGACGGGGGCGTCTTCGAGTACTGCCCGAACATCAGGTCGGCGGAGGCGGAGAACTTCGGCGACGTGCGCCGCGTGCTGACCGGCCGCGGCGGCGACCTCGTCCGGCGGCTCACGCTTCGCCCGGGTGACCTGCAGTTGTTCAAGGGACGGTACTCGCTGCACCGGGTCGCCGCGGTTTGGGGGGACACGGCGCGGCACACGGCGATCCTCGCCTACAGCGAGCGCCCGGGGGTCATCGGCAGCGTCGCGCGCACGAGGCAGCTCTTCGGCCGCGTCCTGCCCGAGCACCTGGCGGCGGAGGGGCGCGCCGTCCGGGTCGACCGGCTGCTGGACTAGGAGGCACCCGCCCGTGCGCACGGACGCCACAGGGAAGATCTCGCTCGACCACATCTACACCAGCCCCGATCCCCGCGCCTACTTCGGCACGCTGCGCGAACTCCATTACGACATCCCGGAACTGGCCAAACCGCACTTCCAGCGGCTCATCGCCGAATACCGGGAGGCGCGCGGTGTCCCGGTTCCGACCGTTCTCGATATCGGCTGTTCCTACGGCATCAATGCGGCCCTGCTGAAATACGGCGTGACGATGGCTGACCTGTACGATCGCTACGGCGGTCCCGACGCCCTCGGATACACCCGTGCCAGGCTGCTGGCCCGAGACCGGGAGTTGGTCCGTTCCCGTGAAACGACGAGCCGGCTGCGCTTCCTCGGCCTGGACGCCTCCGACAGCGCCCTTTCCTACGCGCTCGAAGCCGGTTTCCTCGACGGCGCCGTCCACGCGGATCTGGAGAACGACGAGCCGACCCCCGAGCAGCGCGCCCAGCTCGCCGGGACGGACGTGGTCATCTCGACGGGGTGCCTCGGATACGTCACCGAGCGCACCATCACCCGCGTCGTCGAGGCGCACGGGGAGCACCGGCCCTGGATGGCGCACTTCGTGCTGCGCATGTTCCCGTTCGACCCGGTCGCCGACGCGCTCGCGGCCGCCGGGTACACGACGGTCCGCCACGACGGCCTGTTCCGCCAGCGGCGGTTCGCGACGCCGCAGGAGCAGGCGCTCGTCCTGGACCGCCTCGCCGACGTCGGCGCCGACCCGAGCGGCCTGGAGACCGGCGGCTGGTTCTACGCGCAGCTCTACGTCTCCCGTCCTGACGACAGAACAAGAGGATCGATGTGAACGCCGGCGATGAACTCTCGTCCCGCACCTTCGGCAACGAGGAGCGCCTGCCGCGGGTGCCGCTGCCCACGCTCGACGAGACCTGCGAGCGGTTCCTCGAATGGTGCGGGCCGCTGCTGACCGCGGAGGAGCGGGCCCGGACGGAGGCGGCGCTGGCCTCGTTCGCCCGCCCGGGCGGGCCGGGCCGCACGCTGCACGCCGCGCTGGAGCGCTACGACGCGAGCGAGGGGGTGGACAGCTGGCTGGACACCTTCTGGCCCTACCGGTACCTCGGCCGCCGCGACCGGATCGCGCTGAACGCCAACTTCTTCTTCCTGTTCAAGGAGTCGCCGGAGGGGCAGGTCGAGCGCGCGGCCGGTCTCGTCGCCGGAGCGCTGGACTACAAGCTGCGGCTCGACCGCGAGGAGATCCCGCCCGTCGTGCAGCGCGGCCGGCCGCTGTCGATGGCGCAGAACCGGTACCTGTTCTCCACCACCCGCATCCCCGGCGCCGAGCAGGACACCGTCCGCGCCCCCTACACCGCCGAGTGGCCCGGCCCCTCGGACGCCCGCCACATCGTCGTGCTCTTCCGCGGCAACATGATCCGGATGGACGTGCTGGGGCCCGACGGCCGCCCCCACACGCTGGAGGAGCTGCGGGCGGGACTGGCCGCCGTCATGAGGGCGGAGGCCGCGCCGGAGCCGTCCGCCGGGCACCTCACCACCAAGGCCCGCGCCGAGTGGGCGGCGAGCCGCGAGGCGCTGCTGGCCCTCGGCAACGCCGAGGCGCTCGACGACGTCGAGACCGCGCTGTTCTGCGTGTGCCTGGAGGACTTCGTCCCCGCGAGCACCCTCGACGCCTGCGACCACCTGCTCCACGGCGACAGCGCCAACCGCTGGTTCGACAAGGCCGTCTCCTTCGTCGTGTTCGGGGACGGCACCGCGGGCATCAACGTGGAGCACTGCGGCCTGGACGGCACCACGATCCTCAGCTTCGTCGACGCGCTGCTGGGCGAATCCCCGGAGAAGCTGTCGCACCGGTCGGGCGCCCGGTCGCAGGGGCTCCCGGCCGTCCGGGCGATCGAGTTCACCCTCGACGACGCCCTGCGGCGCGACATCGGCGACGCCGCGGCGGCGTTCGCCGCCTACGGGGCGGCCACGGCCACCGCGACCGTGTCGTTCGACGACTTCGGCACCGAAAGCATCAAGCAGCTGAAGATGTCACCGGACGCGTTCGTCCAGATGGCCTACCAGCTCGCCCACAAGCGCGCCAAGGGCCGCGTCGGCGCCACCTACGAGTCGATCGCCACCCGCCAGTACCGGAACGGGCGGACCGAGGCGATGCGGGTCGTCACCCCCGAGGTGCTCCGCTTCGTCGAGGCCATGGGCGACCCGGCCGCCGGGCCCGGACCGCGCCGGGACGCGTTCCGCGCCGCCGCCGACGCCCACGTCCGGCGGGCCAGGGAGTGCCAGGCGGGGCAGGCGCCCGAGCAGCACCTCTGGGAGCTCCAGCTCGTCCAGAAGCGGCGCGGCGCCGAGCTGGGCGTCACCGAGCCGCTCCCGCTGTTCGAGTCCCCGGGGTGGCTCGTCATGCGGGACGACTACCTGAGCACCAGCTCGGCGCCGTCGGTCAACATCCGGTACTTCGGGTTCGGGTCGACGAGCGAGCAGTGCATCGGCGTCGCCTACGTCCTGCTCCCCGACCGGTTCAACGTCTACCTGAGCACTCCGCGGCCGGTGGCGGGCGCGATGCGGGAGTTCGCCGACCGGCTCCGCGAGGCCGTCCGGGAGCTGCGGGAGCTCCTGGCGTGATCACCGGCCGGGTCTCGCCGGCCGGTGCCTCCGCCCGATCGGGTAGAGCCAGCGCCGGAACACCCGGCTGAGCCCGGGCATCACGAGCAGGGTGAGCAGCGGGATCACGATGACGGGGAACGTCAGCGCCCGCACCGGCAGCGGCCACGACTGGGTCAGCGGCGTGACGAACGCCTGCAGCAGCAGGCTGAGCGGGTACACCGCGCAGAAGGTGACCACGATCATCTTGAGCTTGGAGGGCGGCGGGACGGACTCGCCCGGCAGGTTGAACCACGTCTCCAGCCCGGTGGTGTCCTGCCGGTGCTCGTCGGCGATCCCGCTGACCCGCTCGATCCACTCCGCGCGCTCGCCGGAGTGCAGCCACCGGTCGAGACTCTTCTGGTCGGCGAAGTTCACGACCGTGTAGTACCGGTGCCGCGACCCCTCCGCGCGCAGCCAGGTGGCGCCCTGGTGGCCGGAGTACCGGGTCGCGACCTCGTGGAGCCCCTCCGCCCACTCCTCGAAGTCGCGCTCCCGGCCCGGCTTGACGTCCCAGGTGAACACGACCGTGACGGGCTCGGTCTCCGTGGAAGCCATGGCTGAGATCTCACCCGTCACGTCCGGTCCATGCATGTATGTCCCGGTCAGGTGGCGGCGAGCGCCTCGGTGGGGCTGAGGCGGGACGCCCGGATCGCCGGGTACAGGCCGGCGACCGCGCCGATGAGCAGGGTCGCGGCGACCCCGCCGAGCACCGCCCACGCGGGGATCACCACCGGCCACCCCTGGGAGACGGCGTAGCCGGCGGTGACCAGCGCGCCGACGGCCGCCCCGCCGGCGCCGCCGAGCGCCGACAGCAGCAGCGACTCGGCGAGGAACTGCGTGCGGATCTGGCCGCGGGTCGCGCCGAGGGAGCGGCGCAGCCCGATCTCCGACCGGCGCTCCAGCACCGAGATGACCATGGTGTTGGCGACCCCCACGCCGCCGACCAGCAGCGCGACCGCGCCGAGGCCGAGCAGCAGCCCGGTGAACGCCTCCCCCGCCGCCTTCCTGGCCGCCAGCGCGTCCGACGGCCGCGACACCTCCACCTCGTTCGGCGCCTCCGGGTCGGCGGTCGCGGCCAGCACGTCCCGGACGTCCTCGACGCTCGCCTCCGCCGACCGGGTGTAGATCGTCGTCGGATGGCCGTCGAAGCCGAGCCGGGACCGCGCCGCCGGCCAGCCGACCAGCGCGGCGCTGTCCAGCTCGGGGGCCAGCACCACCGGCTCCAGGATGCCGATCACGGTGAACCAGCGGCCGCCGATCAGCACCTGGACGTCCGGGGCCGCGTGCCCGATCCCGAGGCGCCGCGCGGCGGTCGAGCCGAGAACCGTCGCGGGAAAGCCGCCGGTCGCGGCGTTCAGCCACACGCCGCCGCGCAGTTTCGCCCCCGTCGCGGCGCGCAGGTCGGCGCGGGCCGCGTACGCCGAGATCCCGTTGGTCTCCGCCTCCGGGATCCTGCCCGTCCGGTAGACCTTCGCGCCGTCCAGCAGACCGGTCGCCGACACCTCCCGGACCGGGGCGATCCGGGCCACCATGGCCTCCGACTCCAGCGGCAGCTCCGCCTTCTCTCCGGTCAGGGTGTTGCCGGGCGAGACGGTCAGCAGGTTCGTGCCGAGCGCCGCGAGCGCCCGGTCGAGGTCGGCGCGGGACGAGGAGGACACCCCGACGACCGCGACCATCGCGGCGATCCCGATCGCGATGCCGAGCGCGGACAGGAACGCCCGCAAGGGCCGGGTCCGCAGGCCCACCGCGCCGACCCTGAGCACGTCGCCCGGCCACAGCCGCGCCGGGCGCAGCGTCCCGGCCGTCATCGCGCCGCCCCCGCCGGGCGCGGGCCGTCCCCCGCCGGGCCGTCCACCGCGGCGGCGTCCTCCACCACGGCGTCCTCCACCACGGCGTCCTCGACCCCGGAGTCCTCCACCACCAGGCCGTCGCGCATCCGGACGCGGCGGGGCAGGGCCGCCGCGATCTCCCGGTCGTGCGTGATGAGCACGACGGTGGTGCCCGCGGCGTGCAGCTCGCGCAGCAGCGCCATCACCCCCTCGCCGGACGCCGAGTCCAGCGCGCCGGTCGGCTCGTCCGCGAGCAGCAGCGCGGGCTCCCCGGCGACCGCCCTCGCGATCGCGACCCGCTGCCGCTCCCCGCCGGACAGCTCGTGCGGCTCGTGCTCCAGCCGGTGGCCGAGCCCGACCCGCTCCAGCGCCGCCGCCGCCCGCCGGCGCCGCGCCGCCGGGCGCAGCCCGGTGTACAGCAGGCCGTCCGCGACGTTGTCGATCGCCCGGGTCCCGGCGGCCAGGTGGAAGTGCTGGAAGACGAACCCGATGCGGCTCGCGCGCAGCGCCGACAGCCGCGCGTCCGGGAGCCGCCCCACGTCGTGGCCGTCGACGCTGATCTCGCCCGAGGTGGGGCGGTCCAGGGTGCCGAGCATGTTGAGCATGGTCGTCTTGCCCGACCCGGAGGGGCCGACGATCGCGACCAGCTCGCCCGCGCCGACGTGCAGCGACACCCCGGCGAGCGCGTGCACGCCGCCCGGGTAGGACTTCCTCACGTCCCGCAGTGTGATCATTTCGGCACCCCCACGAGCACGCCCTCGGCGATCCCCGGTCCGGAGACCTCGACCTTCCCGTCGGCGAACAGCCCCGTCTCGACCGGGACATAGGACGACGTCCCGCCCTTGACGACCTCCACGCCGAAGCCGCCCTCCCGCAGCGCGACCAGCGCGGACACCGGCACCGTCAGCACGTTCTCGCGCCTGCCCGCGGTGAACCGGACGTCGGCGGAGGCGAGCGCGTACCGGGCCGCGGCCTTCCTGGCCGCGGCGGAGTCGAGCCAGATCGTGACCTCCACCTTCGTCTCCGGGTCCTCGCCCTGCCCGCCCGGCTCGATCACGGTGGTGACCTCGTCGATCTCGGCCGCGACCGGCCGGCCCTCCGGCAGGGTCACCTCGACCCGCGCGCCCTTCTTCGCCAGCCGCTGGTCGGCGGTGTCCAGCTCGACCGTGACGGCCTGCGCGGTCCCGGTGTAGCCGAGGATCTTCTTGCCGGGCGCGGCGGGCTCGCCCGGGTTCGCCGCGACGGTCTCGACCCGGACGGGCCCCTCCGCGTAGGCGACCCGCCCGACCTCGACGGTCCCGGTCTCCGGCGCGCCGATGTCCTCCTGCCATTCCCGGACGGCCTCGGCCGTGCCCGAGGTGTACTCGTCGTCCACGGTGAAGCCGTCGTAGCCGAGCGCGCTGAGGTTCCGCTCGAACCGCTTCACGTCGGAGCCCTCGGTGCCGACCCGCAGCGGCCGGTAGGACGGCTTGGGCCCGTACATCAGCACGACGGGGTCGCCGTCGAGCTCGTACAGCCGATGGCCGCGGGTGACCTCGTCCCCGCTCTCGGGCAGCCAGGTGATCGTGCCCCTGGCCTGGCTCGTCGCGGTCAGGGTCGGGCCGTAGCCGAGCCGCCCGTCCTCGGTCTGGGTGTCGCTGAGCGTCTCCCGGGCCACCTTCGCGGTGCCGGGCGGCATTCTCGGCCTGCGTCGAGGAGACGCCCGGGATGGCGTTCGGCCAGATCGTCGAGCCGGCCTGCCAGGACGTCCAGGGGACGTACCGGGTCTTCACC
>NZ_JBEUPA010000238.1:0-8186 GCF_040492065.1 Actinomadura sp. NPDC000929
GCACTGCAGGGTCGGCTAGGCAACGCTCCCTCCACTCAGGCGGGACACCCGGAATTTTGCGCTCGGTGGCCGCTGCACGGACCTGTGGATCTGGGCGCGATGGCGGCCTCCGCGTCCGACCGGGCCCGCGCCGCCGCCGCCAGCGCCTCCTCGCGGGACGTCCGCGCGGCGTTCGCCCGCTCCTCGATCGCCTGCGCGACCTGGTGCGCCGCGCGCGCCCGCAGGCCCGCCTCGGTGGCCCGCTCGACCGCCTCCGACGCCCGCAGGGCCTGCTCCTGGTGCTCGGCGCCGACCTTCTCCCGCTCCGTCGCGAGCCAGGCCAGCTCGGTCCCGAGCCGCTCCTGGGCCTCCTGCGCGGCCTTCAGCCGCGCCCCGCCCTCGGACACGAACGACGCCAGCCCGCGCCGCACCCGCTCCGCGTGCTCCGCCGCCTCCTTGGCCTCCCGCGCCCGCGTCGCCGCCTCGTCCGCCTCCCGCGTCCGGGCCTTGACCTCGGCGCGCAGGCCGCGCAGCTCCGACGGCGGCGACGCCACGTGCAGCCGCTGCCCGAGCGTCATCTTGCGGCGCAGCGCCGACAGCGCCGACTCCGCCGACACCAGCCGGTAGTACGCGGCGTGGCCCTCCGCCGCGGCGTCCGCGTCGGCCGCCGCCAGCCGGTGCGCCTCCTCCGCCGCGCCGGGCAGCGCCTCCCGCGCCCGCGCCAGCTCCTCGGTGAGGGACGCCTCCGCCTGCCGCGCCCCCTGCAACTCCGACTGCGCGGTCTTGGCCCGCTCGTCGATCTGGACGCAGCGCGCGTAGGTGGCGTCGGCCGTCCGCGTCAGCGCGGCCGCCTCGGCGCCCGCCTCGTCCGCGGTCCTCTTCAGCCGGTCCGCCTCCGCCCGCGGCCCCGCCAGCTCCGCCTCGGCCTCCTCCTGGACGCCGGAGAGCCGCTCCGCCTCGGCGTCGGCGCCGGCCGCCGCCTCCTCAGCGGCGGCCGCCGCGTCCCGGGCGTCCTCGATCGCGCGGGCCAGGTCCGCCTTCTCCGCCTCCAGCTGCTCGGCCGCCCGCAGGTTCTCCGCCTGGACGGACTGGAGCGCCGCCGCGTCGCGCGGCCACTGCTCCAGCGACATCAGCCCGCGCTGAAGCATCCGCGCCTCGGTCTGCCACGACAGCCGCCAGGCCTCTCCGACCGGACGGAGCGCCGCCGACCGCACCCGCGCCTCCGGCGCCGACGGGCCCTCCTCGGGCTCCACCGGCTCCACGGCGTCCTCGGGCGGCAGCGTGGGCAGGGGCTCCGCCCTGGTCACGACGGCCTCAGGCTCCGGGAGCGCGTCGCCCACGGGCCTGAACTCGACCGTCCCGTTGGACCCCGGCTCCCGCAGCGGCGGCGGCGCTTCGGCGGGCGGCTCCTCGGCCGGCCGCTCCTCGACGGGGGGCAGCGCCTGCGTCCGCACCGACCGCGCCTCCGCCGTCTCCGGCCGCGTCTCGATCAGCAGCGAGAAGACATCGGGGTCGTCCTCCACGGCGCGCAGCAGCTCGGCGGCCCGCTCCGGAGTGGGGGCGATCAGCAGGGCCCGGCCGTCCGCCTCCGTGAGCTCCTTGACCGCGTCCCGGACGACCCGGGTCTCGCCGCCCTCGTCCGCCTGGACGAGCCGCAGCCCCTCCGCGCCTTCCAGCGTCGCGGGCGCGACGAGGAACCGGGCGAGCACGTCCCACTCCCCCGCGACCCGACCGTCCCGCAGCGCTCGGAGAGCCGCGATGTGCGGCGCCCACCCCACCGGCGGGACGTCCTCGGGCACCTCCCGCAGCCGCGCGTCGAGCCCCTCGTAGAACTCGCTCAGCGGCCCGTAGACGCTCTCGACCAGCTCACGCCAGCCCCCGTCGCCCGTCTCCGTCCCCAACGGGGGCGTCGGCTCGCCGACCTCGATCGGCACGGTCCCCAACGCCGCCCGCGGATCGATCCCCTCGCCCGCGACCGGTTCGGGGGAGGCGATGCCGCTCGCAGCGTCCTCCGACGGAACGTCCTGCCCCGCCTCCGTGCTCTCGGCGACCACCGCGTCCGTTGTTGCATGGTCCTCTGCCGGCGGTGGTGCCTCGGGAAGTTCGGGGTGCGCTTCGCCGAAGGCCGGCTCGGCGTTGACGTCATCGGGCGGCTGCGCGTCCATGACCGGCTCCGGAACGGCTGCGCCGGACGCGGGCTCGACGTCCTCTGGCAGGACGTGCCGTGCCGGGGCGACCTCGCCGGCTTCGTCGCCGTCCGCCACCGCGCCGAGGTCGGGCAGATCGACGGCCGTCGTGTCTGCGGCCGGCACGGCACTGGCAGGCGGATCGTCTTCCACCGTCTCCGGAAGGACCACGCCGCCTGCGGGGTCCACGGCTTCCGGTGGGACGGGCTGCGTCGTTCCTGGATCGGCCTGGGCGTCCGCGAACTCGACGTCCGGCTCGGGGGCGGGTGGCGTCGGCGGGGCCTCGGCCGGCGGGAGGGGGGCGGTCTCGGTGGGGGATGGTGTGACGGCCGGGAGGGCCTGGGTGGCCTCGGCGGACGATTCCTGCTCGACCGCGCCCGGCAGGGGGACGGTCGCCGTCGGCAGGTCGGAGTCCGGGACGTAGGGGGGTCCGGTGTTCTCGTCGGGTCCGTTGATTTCCGAAGGCTGGTTCACGACGCCATCCCGTCCCAGATCGATCGTCCGGGGCCTGTATGTTCCCCTTCTGCTCCGGACTAACGTCTCACAGGCAGCCGACTCAGCGGTGACCCGCCAGGGCCGCGTGATGATCTTCACCGGGCCGGGGTTCGGGGTCGGGGTGGACCACCGCGCCGGTGAGGCGGGGGAGGGCGTGCAGGAGGCTGTGCTCGGCGTCCACGGCGATCTGGTGGGCGTGGACGACGGTGGAGGCGGGGTCGACGACCACGTCGCACTCGGCGCGCAGGCTGTGGCCGATCCAGCGGAGGCGGACGTCGCCCACCGCGAGGACGCCGGGCGTGGCGCCGAGGGCGGCTTCGGCCTGGTCGACCAGGGCGGGGTCCACGGCGTCCATCAGGCGGCGCCAGACCTCGCGGGCCGTCTGCCACAGGACGGTCAGGATCGCCGCCGTGATGAGCAGGCCGACGGCCGGGTCGGCCCAGGGGGCGCCCAGGGCGACACCGGCGGCCCCGATGAGGACGGCCAAGGACGCGAAGCCGTCCGTGCGGGCGTGGAGGCCGTCGGCGACGAGCGCGGCGGAGCCGATGCGGCGGCCTACGCGGATGCGGTAGCGCGCCACGAGTTCGTTGCCCAGGAAGCCGACCAGCGCGGCGCCCGCGACGGCGGCCACGTGGTCCACAGGCTGTGGATGGGCCAGGCGGTGGACGGCGGCGTACCCGGCGGCGGCGCAGGACGCGGCGATGGTCAGGACGATGACGACGCCCGCCAGGTCCTCGGCGCGCCCGTACCCGTAGGTGTACCGGCGGGACGGCGGGCGACGGCCGAGGAGGAACGCGACGCCCAGCGGGACGGCCGTCAGCGCGTCGGCGGCGTTGTGGAGCGTGTCGCCCAGCAGCGCCACCGAGCCGGTGAACGCGACCACGGCGGCTTGCAGCGCCGTGGTCGCGCCCAGGGCCGCCAGGGAGATCCACAGGGCGCGCATGCCCTGGGCGCTCGCCTCCATGGCCGAGTCCACCTTGTCGGCCGCCTCGTGCGAGTGCGGGCGCACCAGGTGGGCGAGGCGCCCTTTCCGCGAGTGCCCGTGACCGTGCCCGTGCCCGTGACCGTGCCCGTGACCGTGCCCATGGCCGTGACCCTGTCCGCTCATCCTCCGATGATGGACCGGAAAACCCGTTGCAGCACCTCGACACCTGCGGCGTTGTCGCAGGTACGCGGCCTGCGTCAGTGCGGGTTGGTGGCCAGAAGCTCCGCCAGGAGGTCGTCCAGGGTGACGATTCCGGCGAACTCCTCGCGGTCGTCGTTGACCACGGCGAGCTGGGCACGGCCGCGGCGCATGCGGCTGACCGCGTCCAGCACGGTCGTCCTCGCCGTGAGGACGGGGGCGGGGTGCGCCAGCTCGCCCGCGCGGCGCTCGTCGCCCGGCTCGATGATGGCGGCCCGGACGTGGACGATCCCCGTCATCGCGCCGTTCAGGTCGCGGACCAGCAGGCGGCTGTGGCCGCTGGCCGTGGCGGTCCGGCGGATCTGCGCGGCGGTCGCGTCCGCGTCGATCGTGGTGACGGACGTGGCGGGCACGACGAGGTGCCCGACCGTGGCCTCCCGCGCGGAGATCGCCCGGTGCAGCAGCTCGTGGTCGCGGCGGCCGATGAGGCCGAGGCGGCGGGACTCGCCGACCAGGTGGCTGAGCCGCGCCGGGTCGGTGTGGCTGTCCAGCTCGTCCTTCGGCGTGACGCGGATGAGCCGCAGCAGCGCGTTGGTCACCGCGTTCAGCGCCGACAGGATCGGGCGGGACACCTTCGCGAACGCGCGGAACGGCAGGGCGAGGATCATCGCCGACCGCTCCGGGTGCGCGATCGCCCACGACTTCGGGGCCATCTCGCCGACGACCATGTGCAGGAACGTCACGACGGCGAGCGCGCAGCCGAGCGCGATCGCCTTGGAGCCCGCCTCGGGGACGCCGAGCGCGTGCAGCGGCGGTTCGAGGAAGTGCTCGAACGCGGGCTCGGTGACGATGGCGAGGCCGAGCGAGCACATCGTGATGCCGAACTGCGCGCCGGCGAGCATCAGCGACAGCTCGCGGACGCCCGCGAGGGCGGCCACGGCGGGGCGGCTGCCCTTCGCGGCGGCGCGTTCGAGCTGCGGGCGGTTGGCCGCGACCAGCGCGAACTCGGCGGCGACGAAGAAGCCGTTGCCGAGCAGCAGCGCGACGGTGACCAGCAGCGAGGTCAGCGGGTCCACGCGACCTCCTCCTCGCCGGACGGGACGTCCGCGGGGCGCGCCGCGCGGATCAGGATCTTCTCGGCGACCCGGCGGGCCACGCTCACGACCTCCAGCTCGACGGCGCCGCCGTCCAGTGCGACGGTGAGGCGGTCGCCGGGGCTCGGCAGCCGGCGCAGCTCCGCCATGACCAGCCCGCCGAGGGTGTCGTAGGCGTCGCCCTCGGGCAGGTCGAGGCCGGTGAGGCGGCCGACCTCGTCGATGCGCATGCCGGCGTCGACCACCCAGGACCCGTCCGGCCCGGACGTCGGGGCGTCCTCGGGGCCGTCGGTCTCGTCGGCGATCTCCCCGACGAGCTCCTCGGCGACGTCCTCGAAGGTGAGGATCCCGGCGAGCCCGCCGTACTCGTCCACGACGCAGGCGAACTCCTCGCCGGAGTCGCGCATGTGCTCGATGACGCCGTACAGCGGCTGGCTGCCGGGCACCAGCAGCGCGGGCCGGGCGACGGACCCGACCGGCGTGGACGGGTCGAGCGCGTCGTCGGCGACCTCGCGGACGCCCGCGACGCCGACCACGTCGTCGACCTCCTGCCCGTAGACGGGGTACGCGCTGTGGCCGGTCTCGCGGATCAGCGCGACCAGGTCGGCGAGGGGCGCGGTCGACGGCAGCGCGCGGACGTGCGGGCGCGGCACCATGACCTCGTCGGCCGTGAGGTCGCCGAACGACAGGGCGCGGTCGAGCAGGCCGGACAGGTCGGCGGGCAGGTGCCCGGCGCTGTGCGACTTGCCGATGATGTCGCCGAGCTCCTCCAGCGTCGCGCCGCTGTGCAGCTCCTCGACGGGCTCGACGCCCACGGCGCGCAGCAGCCGCTCCGCCGCGCGGTCGAACAGCCGGATGAGCGGCCCCGCGACCGTCAGGTAGACGAGCGTGGAGGCGGCCAGCACGCGGGCCAGCTGCTCGGCGCGGGCCAGGGCGAGGTTCTTCGGGAACAGCTCGCCGAGGAGCATCTGGATGAGCGTCGCCAGGACGAAGCCGGTGGCGAGGGCGATCGCGCCCGTGGCCCCCTCGGGGATTCCCACCAGGCCCAGCAGCGGCTCGATCAGCTCGGCGAGGGCCGGTTTGGCGATGAAGCCGACGACCAGGGTCGTCATCGTGATGCCGAGCTGCGCGCCCGACAGCATGAACGAGACCCGGCCGATGACCTTGAGGGCCCTGCGGGCGGAGGTGTCGCCGCGTTCGGCGGCCTGCTCCAGGGTCGCGCGGTCGGCGGCGACGTAGGCGAACTCCTGGGCGACGAAGTACCCGGTGGCGGCGGTGAGGACGATCACCGCGAGAACGCCCAGTGCGGCGGTCAGCATGGGGCACCGGGTCTATGACTGGGGTCCGACACCGCGGACTCACCACTCCTCTCGTTAAATGACGTATCTGTCGTAACGTCACCAGGAACAACGAGGTTCCCCCTGCACAGGGTACGGGCACGTGAGGATCGGCGGAGAGCGGCGGTCTCGCGACGCGGACCTGACCCGACGGAAAGCGCCTTGTCTCGGTTAGTGTCACGGATCACACTTGTATGAGAGCGTACGTCCGATAGTGGACCGGTCCGTGCTCCCAGACCGGCTCTGCGGGCATGCTCAGGGGGGACCGGAGAAGACGATCGCGGGGCAGACGTTGGACCAGAGCGGGGCAGGGGCCGCCGCGCCCATGAGCCGTGAAGGCGTCGACCATGCCCTGCGCACGCTGCGGGACGAGCGCGACCGCATCGCCTCGAACCTCCTCGAACTGGAGCGCCACGACGGCGGCCGCCTGCTCAAGGGCGCCCGGCTCACCGGCGAGACGTGGCGGCGCTGGGACGCGGCGCAGGCCCGGCTGGCGACGCTGTGGCGGCTGTTCGACGCCTACCAGCGCGTCCTGGACGCGGCCGGTGAGCTGCGCGAACGGTCGCCGCGGCCGGACCCGGCCACGCTGACGGAGCTGTCCGGCCTGCTGGCGGGCCCGTCGGTCGAGCTGCCCGACGGGCAGATCCCGCTGGAGCACCGGACGCTGCTCGGCCCGCAGGAGCGCCGCATCACGCTGGACGAGGCCGTCGCGATGATGTCGGACGCCTACGAGTTCGTCGCGGGCGAGATCGCCGCCGCCGACGCCGCCTGGTCGGCGCTGCTCCAGCCGCTGGAGGACGCCGAGGAGAGCTGGCGCAGGACGGCCCGGCTGGCGCACTCGCTGGACGGCACCCGGCATCCCGAGCTGGACCGGGTCGGCCGCGAGCTGACCGCGCTCGGCCGGCTCGTCCGCACCGACCCGCTGTCGCTGGTCAGGGACGGCCGCGCCGACACCGCGCGGCTGGACCGCGTCTGCGCCATACTGACCTCGCTCGGCGACGAGCTCGCCGGCGTCGCCAGGATGCGCGAGGACTACGAGGAGCTCGTGGCGCGGGTCGCGGCCCGCGTCGAGGAGGTCGAGGACACGGAGCGGCAGGCCCACGACGCCCACGCGAGCGCCCTCGACAAGATCCACTCCCCGAACCTCCCGGATCCCGCGCGGGGCCTCGGCGCCGCGCTGCGGGACCGGCTCGCCGCCCTCGAACGGCTGCGCGAGGCCGGGCGCTGGGTGGAGATGGCGGGGCGCTTCGCCGAGCTGGAGCACGCCGCCGAGGAGGCGCTGGAACGGGCGCGCGGTGACCTGCGTCTCAGTGCCGGGCTGCTCGACCGGCGGGGCGAGCTCCGGGGGCGCCTGGAGGCGTACCGGGCGAAGGCGGCGCGGCTCGGCCTCGCCGAGGACGAGCGGCTCACCGTGCTGTACGGGGAGGCGCGCGAGGTGCTGTGGACGGCGCCCTGCGATCTGCGCAGGGCGACCGCGGTGCTGGCGGAGTACCAGCGAGCGATCAGGGCGTGCGAGAGCGAGACGGGGACCCGGCGATGAACCGATGCACCCAGCCCGGCTGCACGGGCGAGGTGGAGGCGGACGGATTCTGCGACGTCTGCGGCATGGCTCCCGCCGCCGCGCCGCCCGCGGCGAACTCGTCACCGCAGCAGACGCCTCAGCAGGCGCCCCCGGCGCCCCAGCCGCCGCCCCAGTCCGCGCCCCAGTCCGCGCCTCAGTCGGCGCCCCAATCCGCGCCCCAGTCGGCGTCCCGTCCCGCTGCGGCGTTCAACCCGGCGCACACCGGTCCGGCGCCCATCGGCCCGTCGCCCGCCGGTCCGCCGCAGCCCGCGCGGACGGCGGCGCCGGTGCGGCCCGCCGCGCCCGCGATGCCCGGCTATCCGGGCGCGTACGGTCGCCCTCCCGGCTCGGCTCCGGCCGCCCCCGGCCCGGCGCCGGTGACGACCCCGGCGTCGCCCGCGCCGCCCGCGG
>NZ_JBEUPA010000239.1:0-7988 GCF_040492065.1 Actinomadura sp. NPDC000929
TCCCGGTGGAGCGGATGATGCGCGACGCCAAGATCACTCAGATCTACGAGGGCACCAACCAGATCCAGCGGATGGTCATGGCCCGCCAGATCCTCAGGTAGGACACGGCGGCGCGCACGGAGGGGCGGGCCGCATGGCCCGCCCCTCCGTGTACGCGGCTCGTCGCCCCGGTCGGCTCAGTCGTGCGAGACGTCGAGGATCATGGCGCCGTTCTTGGCGCGGTGCGGCCGCAGCGTGAGGCCGTTGAAGGTCGCGGTGGCGCGGGGCCAGGACGCGTCCATCGAGGCGACCATCACGCCGTTGCGGCCGCGCGAGGAGAAGATCAGCCGGTTGCCGTCGACCTTGACGTGCAGCGGGTCCAACCCGAGCCTGCGGTCGAACTTGATCGTCTGACCGTCCTTGATCTCGACCTGGCACTCGGCGTCCTCGCAGGCCTTCAGGTCGGTGCCGTCCCTGGCCTCGGACCTGCCCTTCGGCGCCTTGGGCGCCGCGGCCTCCTGCTCCGGTGCGGCGTTCGGCCTGGGAGCGGCGGCGGGCTCCTGCGCGGTGTTCGGCTCGGCGTTCGCCGCCGCGTTCTGGTCCGGCGCCGGGTCGGACGACGAGTCCATGGTGAACGGGCCGGTGCCGAGCGCCGGGTTCGTGCCGGGCGGGGCGTCCGCCTGCGGCGGGGCCGGCGGAGGCGCGGTGCGCGCGACGCTCGCGGCGGCGATGCCGCCGCTGAGCGCCACCGAGATGGCGGCGGTCGTGGTGAGCAAGCCGAGAATCCTTGTGGACATCTCTGCACTCCTGACGAGGTGGGAACTGTGCTCTCTGTCGCCCGGGCGTTACTCACCGTAGCAGAAGGTCACGCAGAGTGTTGATCGGCTGGGCGGGCCGTGTTCAGCCTCGCGGGCGCTCGTCCACGAGGAGGGTCTGCAGGACGCGGCCGAGCTCGCCCGAGCGGTCGGCGAGCGTCCCCTGGCAGAGCGCGCTGCCGCCCGGGGCGGCGTCCAGGGACGCGGCGAGGCACAGCCACTCGCCCGCGGGGTCGCGGTGCAGCGCGACGGTCACGTCGGTGTTGATGATCAGCCACTCGGCCACGTCGAGCTGGCTGCCGACGCCCGACGCGCTGTCGGCGAGCGTCAGCGCGCGGACGAGCGGCGTGTCGGCCTCGCCCGCGACCAGCGGGATCCGCGGCCGCGCCCAGACCGTCCCCGGGCCGGGCTCGCCGAAGGCGCCGCTGACGAGCCGCCACTCCATCGCGGACAGGTAGCCGTCCCGGTGCATGCCCGCCCACGCGCCGAACGGCTCCGTCGCCTCGGGCAGGTCCGGCGGCGCGGCGGCGTGCACGACCGGCTCCAGGCGCGCGGGGGCCGCCATGATCCGCCAGGCGCTCGCGCGGGCGACCGGCCGCCCCTCGTGCGTGATCTCGCCTTCGAGGAGGGCGACCCTCCTGCCGGGGCGGACCGTGCGCACGGCGACCTCCAGCTCCGCCACGGGCACGGGGCTGAGGATCTCGACGGTCACCCGCGCCACCCGGGTGCCGGGGACGGGGTCGTGCCGCTCGAAGGCCCGCCCGAGGAGGGCCGAGAACGGGCCGCCGTGCTGGAGGCCCGGCGACCAGGGGCCCGCCGTCGCGGGTGTGGAGGCGAACCGCCCGCCGCCGAGCGGCTCGTAGAACGATCCGGCCGGCACGTCCTCGCCCATGCTGCGTCCTCCCCGCCCATGACTAGAAGAACATTCTAGAAGGCGGGGGCGGCGGGGACGCCCGGGTCAGCCGCAGAGCTTCTGGGTGGCCGTGCCGGTCTCGATGGACGACCCCCCTTCCGTCGGCGTGGCGCCCGGCGACTCCTTCACCTCGACCTCCTTCACGCCGGCCCAGTCCGCGCCGTCCCAGTCGGCTCCGACCATCACCTGCACCTGGGAGCCGAGCGAGGAGACCTTCTTGCGCTTGGCGTCGGGGATCGCGGCGGCGAGGGTCCGGGCCGAGTCCTCCCGTCCCGGCCCGTACAGGATCTGCGTGGTCTGCTGCCCGCGGCGCGCCACGCCCGGCGCGACGGACACCTTGAAGCCGGCCTTGCGGAGCTCGCCGCCCGCCTTGGTGGCCAGGCCCCGGGTGCCGATCGCGTTGAGGACGCGGACGGAGATGTCGCCCGGCGGCACCGTCAGCTCGTTCTCGGCCTTCTTCGTCGGCGTGGCGCTCGGCTTCGGGCTCTCCGTCGCGAGCGGCTGGTCGCGGCGGAGCCGGGTGAACAGGTCGCGCGCCTTGTGCTGGTCCCACTGGACGGTCGACTGCTGGGACGGCGCGTTCCACAGCACGGTGTTGTAGGCCGGGTTCGACAGCGGCACCTTCGCGAACGTGACGTCGTCGGTCGACAGGTTCTTCATCTGGTCGGCGAGGCCCGGCAGGTTGTCGGCCAGCTTCTCGTCGACGCGCAGCGACTTCAGCGAGGCGTTCAGGAACTTCGTGGACTTGACCGGGTCGCCGAGCGTCTTCGTCGACAGCGCCTGCTTCATCATCGCCGCCATGAACTGCTGCTGCCGGTCGATGCGGCCGAGGTCGCTGCCGCCCGTCAGGGAGTAGCGGGCGCGGGCGAACGCCAGGGCCTTCAGGCCGTCCACGTGCGACTTGCCCGCCGGGAGCTTCAGGCCGCTCTTCTTGTCGTCGACGGCCTGCTCCGTGCACACGTCCACGCCGCCGATCGCGTCGACCATGTGCACGAACCCGTAGAAGTTCACCTCGACGTAGTGGTCGATCGACACGCCGGTGGCCTGCTTGACCGTGCTGACGGTGAGGTCGGGCCCCCCGAACTGGTAGGCCCAGGTGAGCTTGCCGGGACGGGCCGGGACCCGCGTGCCCTTGGCCCCCTCCGACCCGTTCGACCTGTGCCCCGGGATGGTCACGTAGGAGTCGCGGGGCAGGCTCACGACCGACACGCTGTCGTGGTCGCGGGACACGTGCACCAGCATCATCGTGTCGGAGCGCTCGCCCGCCTCGTGCCCGAGCTTGGCGGCCTTCTGCTGCTCCTTCGTCAGGCCCTCGCGCCGGTCGACGCCGGCGACCAGGATGGTCATGGCGCCCTTCGGCGTGTCCCTGCCCTTGCCGAGCCCGCCGACCGAGACCTTGTCGATCATGCCCGTGACGTAGTTCTGGAACGCCCACGCGCCGCCCGAGGTCAGCAGCACGAACGCCGAGGCCGTCCCGGTCAGGGTGAGGAAGCGCTTCTGCCGCCGCGCGCTCGTCGCCGCCCGCGGGCTCAGCCCCCGGCCCGGCCGGCGCGGCCCGCGCGGGCTCTCCACCGGGACGCGCGGCGCCGGCATCCCGTCGATGGTCACGCCCTCGATGTCGCCGTCGTCCTCGGCCGCGTGGGCGCCGGGACGCGGCCGGAAGTAGCGCTCCAGGGGGTCGGCGTCGCCGCGACCCGAGTCGTGCCCGTCTGCCATGCCGGCCGCCGCCTCCCGAAGATCACGTGCTGACGCGAGTCCCCACCACTCTAAAGTGGGGGACACCCGTCCGTTCGCTACCTGGACCTCGTGTCCTTGCAGTAACGTGGCGCCGTCTTGACCACACCCCGGCGGCCCGCACGCAAACCTGGGTGGCGTGGGCTGCGTCAGACAAGCGAGCAAGAGAGAGGAAGGGGCGCCTCACTCCGGTCCGCCGGACGGGAGCGCCCGCGAGCCCACATGAATTCGTCTCCCCATGCCCAGCGCGCCATGAACCAGGAAACCCGCTACGCCGTGAAGCCCCTTCCCGACTCCGGTCAGCGCACGTGGCCCGCCGTCTCGGTGGTGATGCCGGTCCTCAACGAGGAGCGCCACCTGACCGACGCCGTGCGCCGCATCCTCAGCCAGGACTACCCGGGCGAGCTGGAGCTCGTGCTCGCCATCGGGCCGTCCCGCGACCGCACCGAGGAGATCGCCCGCAAGCTGGCCACGGAGGACGCGCGCCTCATCGTCGTCGCGAACCCGACGGGGCGCACCCCCCAGGGCCTCAACATCGCGATCAAGGCCTCGCAGTACTCGATCATCGTCCGGGTGGACGGGCACTCCCTGCTGCCCGCCGACTACGTGCGCGCCGCCGTCGAGACGATGGAGGAGACCGGCGCCGACAACGTCGGCGGGATCATGGCGGCCGAGGGCGTCACCCCGTTCGAGAAGGCCGTCGCGCGCGCGATGACCTCCAAGCTCGGCGTCGGCAACGCGCGCTTCCACACCGGCGGCGAGGCGGGCGAGGTGGAGACGGTCTACCTCGGCACGTTCCGCCGCAGCGCGCTCGACCGCGTCGGCGGCTACGACGAGACGTTCACCCGCGCGCAGGACTGGGAGATGAACCACCGCATCCGGCAGTCCGGCGGCCGGATCTACTTCACGCCCCGCATGCGCGTCACCTACCGGCCTCGGCCCAACCTGCGGGCCCTCGCCAAGCAGTACTTCCACACCGGGCGCTGGCGGCGCGTCGTCGGGCGCGAGCACCAGGGCACGCTCAACCTGCGCTACCTCGCGCCGCCGATCGCCGTCGTGGCGATGGCGGCGGGCGTGGTCGCGGGGACGTTCGGGTTCTGGCCCGGGTGGATCCTGCCCGGCGGGTACGCGGCCGCGATGATCGCCGGCGCGGCCGTGGAGGGGCGCGGGCTGCCTCCGGCCGCCTGGATCCGGCTCCCGCTCGTCTTCGCCACCATGCACGTGACCTGGGGCGTCGGATTCCTGACCAGCCCGCCGCGGCTCGGCCAGCCCGCTCCGATCAAACCGGGCGAATCCATTCAGTAACGGGGCAAAAAAGTACGATCACCTCCGAACCGCCATGGTGCGCGGCCCGTCTGACCGTTAGGTTTGGCGGGATCTCGCCCGTCGCGGTTCGGAGGTGGCCATGTCCAACGGAGCGCGCCACGGTCTCGGCGTGTTGGTCGGGCTCGTGGTCACCCCGGTGATCGCGCTGTGCCTGATGTTCAGCACGACCAAGTTCACGGACTACTTCCGGTACTTCTTCACCCGGGGCGGCGAGGACCGCTGGATCGGCGCCGCGCTGGTCGTGGTGGCGGCGGTGCTGGTGGGCCTGGCCGCCGGGTCGCGCCTCTCGCCGCTCGCCTCGCTGATCCCGGGGGCCGCCTACACGGCGATCGGCCTCCTCTGGCTCGCGTCGCCGCGCTTCGCGGTCGAGCACTCCGGACGCGATCTGCTGGGCCGCCAGCTCTACCAGGGCTACACGACGCTCGCCCCGTACGGGGTCTTCCTCCTGCTGGGCGTCGCGTTCCTGGTCGCCTCCCTCGCGCCGTCGCGGTGGAGGGCCCGCACCGCGGCCGGGCCGCGGTACGGCGGCCCGCCTCCCGCGCCGATGGGCCCGCCGCCCATGCCCGGCGGCCAGGCGCCCATGGGAGCGCCCCAGCCGCCTCCCGCGCCGGGGCAGAGCCCGCCCTGGCACGGCGCGCCGCAGTACGGGCAGCAGCCCTCCTCGAACCCGCCTCCGCTGCCGCCGGCGCGGCACGCCGAGGAGAGCCGGTCCGAGCCGCCCGCTCGGAGCGGCCGCTCCGACGACGACGAGTCCCCCGGCGAGTGGACGCAGATGTACGGCGGCAACCGCCCGAGCTGACCGCCCGGCCGGCGCCGCCCCTCCGCTACGCCCGGACGGCCGCGAGCACGCCGGGGACGTCGTTGACCACCATCGCGTCGAACCCGGCCTCCGCGTAGGTCGGGGCGGCCTCGGCCGACGGGCACCAGGCGATCGCCTCCAGGCCCGCCTTGTGGGCGATCTCCACGCAGTGCTCCAGCGGCCGCAGCCGCGTGTCGGGGTGCTCGATGCCGCACGAGCCGGTGTGCACGGCGACGACGTCCATGCCGAGGCCCGCCGCGGCCGGGACGGCGTGCCACAGCGGGAACCGCAGCCAGGTCAGCAGCCCGAGCGGGACCCCCGGCGCCTCCTCGCGCAGGAACATCAGCAGCGACGGGTCGAACGAGGTGACCAGCAGCCGCCGCCGCTCCGCCTCCCGCCTCAGCACCGGGGCCAGGAGCGCGCCGGTGCGGCGGGACGGCTCGTCCAGCGCGTCCTCCAGCACGGTCTTGACGTCCACGTCCACCGCCACGTCCGCCGGCAGCGCGTCGAAGATCTCGGTGAGCAGCGGCAGCCCGCTCGCGGTGGCGGGCAGGTCGACCAGGTGGTCGCCGTCCACGGTCGTCGGGTCGTGCCGCAGGACGAGGGCGTCGTCGGCGGTCCGCGTCACGTCGATCTCGATCCAGGACAGGCCGGCCTCCACCGCGGCGAGCATCGAGGGCAGCGTGTTCTCGGCGACGGCCTCTCGCGCGCCGGGCGGGACGACCTCGCCCGAGCCGAAGCCGCGGTGGCCGATGACGGTGGGGGTGTTCTCGAAGATCACGGTGCTTCCTCGCTGGCGAGATGTTCGGCGATGACGGCGTCGAGCGGCTGGGTGACCTTGAGGTTGCGCTCGCTGCCCGCCACGACCCGGATCGGGACGTCCGGCAGGTAGCGGTGCACGATCCCGCAGTCGTCGGTGGCGCGCAGCCCCGGGTCGGCGAGGGCCAGCTCGTAGGCCTTGCGGATCGTGCCGAGCCGGAAGCCCTGCGGCGTCTGGAACCGGGCCAGCGTCTCGCGCGGCGGCATCGAGGCGACCGTCCCGTCCTCGACCACCACGATCGTGTCGGGCGACGGCACGCCGACCGCGACGGCCTCGCAGGCGTCCAGCGCGTCCAGCACGCGGTCGATGACCGGGCGGTCGACGAACGGGCGGGCCGCGTCGTGGAACAGCACGCGGACGTCGTCGGGGCGGTCCTCCAGCAGGCGCAGCGCCGCCGCGGTGGACGCGGTCCGGGTCGAGCCGCCCTCGATCACCGCCGCCGTCTTGCGGAACGGCGCCGCGATCGAGGCGGCCTCGCGCAGATGCCCGGGCGCCATCACCACCACGACCTCGCCGATGCCCGGATGGGAGTCGAACGCGTTGACCGCGTGCGCCAGGATCGGCCGCCCGCCGACCTCCATGAGCTGTTTGGGGCGGCCGGCGCCCATGCGCGCGCCGACCCCGCCGGCGAGGACCACCGCAACCGTCCGCGTCGCCATCTCTCCCGGTTTCCATGACTCTGCGTAGTCGAGCCACTACGCTTTGCACTGCACTGCTTCTGTGACCGGCTGGAGGCACCGATGGATCAGGCGCCCGCGCGTGAGCGGCCGGTCACGCTCAACGTACCGGACCACCCCGCGATCATCCGCCCGGATCGAGAGGCCGCCGATGCCGTGGACACCCTGGATGCGGAGGGCGCGCGCCCGCGCGGCCCCGCCGAGCCGGGCGGCCTCGTCGCCGCCTACCTGACCGGGCCCTGCGCCGCGGTCGTCGCCCGGTGGGCCGGTGAGCGCGGGATCACCGCCGGCGCCGTGTCGGCGTCCTCGCTCGCGCTCGCGGGCCTGGCGGCGGTGTGGTTCTCCGACGGGGCGCGCGGCGGCCTGGTCGCCGGCGCGCCGCTGCTGGCCGCCTCGCTCGTCCTCGGGCAGGCGGGCGCCGGCCTCGGCCGCCGGGCGAACCCGTTCGCCGTCCGGCCGGACGCCGTCCTCGACCGCGTCGGGGAGCTCGCCGTCTACGCGGGCCTGGCGGCCGGCGCCACGGCCGCCGGGCGGAGCGCGTGGTGGCTCGCGGTGGGCGCGGCGGCGCTGCTGTCCGTCCGCCACACGGTCTCGGCCTCGTACGCGGCGGGCCGGCGCGCCCGCCGCCCGCGCCCGTCCCGCCGGGGCGGGGTCGCGGGGCGGGCCGCCGAGAGCCTGCGGCTGCCGTTCGGCGAGCGGTTCGCGCTGATCGCGGTCACCGCCGCCCTCGCCGACGCGCGGCTGACGTTCGCGGCCCTGCTCGCGTGGGGCTCCGCCGCCGCCGCGCTGTCCCTGGGCGGACGGGCGGCGAGGTCGCTGGCGCCATGACGGGCGTGCGGACGTACCGCGACGACGGCCCGCTCTCGCGCGCCCTCGGCCGGGCGTCGGGCGGGCGGCTCCCGCCGCTGCCGGCCGCCGTCCTCGC
>NZ_JBEUPA010000240.1:0-7869 GCF_040492065.1 Actinomadura sp. NPDC000929
GTCGCCGCCGTCCTGCGCGGCGTCGCCGGCCACGAGCCGCCGCAGGCCGCCGTGCGCCGCCTGCTGGCGCTCGGCCACACGTCGGGCACGGACCTGGCGCACGGCGTCCTCGCCGGCTGCCGCGCCGCCCTCGGAGGGCGCGTATGAGGGACTGGGTCGAGGTGCGGCGGGGGGGCTACCACGATTCGGTCACGCTGATGCGGGTGAGCCGGCGGCTGTCGGAGCGGCCGGGCGTCGCCGGGGCCATGGTCGCGATGGGCACCGGGCTGAACCGCGAGATGTTCGGCCGCATGGGCTTCGCCGTGCCGGACGAGGCCGGGCCCGACGACCTGGTCGTGGCGATCCGGGTCGAGGACGAGGGACCCGGCGGAGCCGGACTGGACGAGGCCAGGGAGGCGCTGGAGGGACTGCTGCGGGAGGCGTCCCGCCCACCCTCGCGGGAGGGCCGGCTGGGGGCGCCGGCGCCGGCCAGGACAACCGGGTCCGCGGCGGCCCGCGGCGAGGCGACCGTGGCGCTGCTGTCGGTGCCGGGCCCGCACGTCTTCCCCGAGGCGATGGACGCCCTGGACGCCGGCCTCAACGTGATGATCTTCAGCGACAACGTGCCGGTCGCGCAGGAGATCGCGCTGAAGGAGGCGGCGGCGCGGCGCGGGCTGATCGTGATGGGCCCGGACTGCGGGACCGCCGTGGTCGGCGGTGCGGGCCTGGGGTTCGCCAACGCGGTGCGGCCCGGCCCGGTGGGCGTCGTCGCGGCGTCCGGGACGGGCGCGCAGCAGCTGATGTGCCTGCTGGACGCCGCGGGCGCCGGCGTCAGCCACGTGCTCGGCGTCGGCGGGCGGGACCTGTCGCCCGAGGTGAGCGGACGGTCGGCGCTGGCCGCGCTGGCCGCGCTGGACGCCGACCCGGCCACCGACCTGATCGTGCTGGTGTCCAAGCCGCCCGCGCCGCAGGTGCTGGACCTGATCCGGGAGGCGGCGCGGCGCCTGGACACCCCGGTGGTGTTCGCGCTTCCGCTGCCCGGCGAGGACGACCTGACGCGGGCCGCGGAGAAGGCGCTGAGGGCGCTCGGCCGGCCCGTCCCGGCGTGGCCCCGCTGGACCTCCCCGCGCGCCGCCGCGCCCGTGCGCGGGCGGGCGCTGCGCGGCCTGTTCGCGGGCGGGACGCTGCGCGACGAGGCCGAGATGATCGCGCGGGACGCGCTCGGCCGGGATCTGGAGGCGCGCGGCCACCGGTTCACCGACTTCGGCGACGACGCCTACACGCGGGGCCGCCCGCACCCGATGATCGACCCGACGCTGCGGCTGGAGGCCCTGCGCGCCGAGGCCGCCGACGACGGCTGCGGCGTCCTGCTCCTGGACGTGGTGCTCGGGTACGGCGCCGAGCCCGATCCGGCCGCCGCCCTCGCCCCGGCCGTCGCCGCGGCGCTGCGGGACCGCTCCGACCTCGCCGTGGTGGTGTCGTTGTGCGGGACGCCGGCCGACCCGCAGGACCGCGACCGGCAGGCCGTCGCGCTGTGCGAGGCGGGCGCCGACGTGTTCGCCTCCAACGCGCAGGCGACCCGGCACGCCCTCACGCTGGTGGACGGGCCGATCGTCGAAGGGACGCCCCGATGAGCGACGAGCGGGACACGCGCCGCGACACGCACCGCGACACGCACCGCGCCCACCGGCTGGGCGGGCTGCTCTCGCGCGAGCCGAGCGTCGTCGCGACCGGCGTGGAGGTGCTCGCGAGCGCGCTCGCCGACCAGGCCGTCCCGGTGGAGGCCGTCGACTGGCGGCCGCCGCCCGCCGGGACGGAGGCGGCGCTGGCGGCGGTCCTCGGCGCCCCCGGCCACGCCGAGGCCAACGCGCGCGCCGTCCGGCGGATGGTGACGGCGCGCCCGCACCTGGTGGACGTGCGCCCCGCGCGCGACGTGCTCGGCCTGGAGCCGGGGACGTTCCTGCACGCCGGCCCGCCGCTGGAGTGGGACCGCGCGTCCGGCCCCATGCGCGGCGCCCTCGTCGGAGCGATGCTCCTCGAAGGGCTCGCCGAGACGCCGCGCGGCGCCGAGCGCCGGCTGGAGCGCGGCGCGGCCGTGTTCGAGCCGTGCCACCACCACGCCGCGGTCGGCCCGATGGCGGGCGTCGTCAGCCCGTCCATGTGGATGCTCGTGGTCGAGGACGCCGAGCACGGCGGGACCTCCTACTGCTCGCTCAACGAGGGCCTCGGGAAGGTGCTGCGGTACGGGGCGTACGGGCCGGAGGTGATCGAGCGGCTGGCGTGGATGGGCGAGGTGCTCGGCCCGGCCCTGCGGGAGGCCGTGCGGCGGCACGGTCCGCTCGACCTGATGTCGCTCATCGCGCAGGCTCTGCAGATGGGCGACGAGCTGCACAACCGCAACCGGGCGGCGACGTCGCTGCTGCTGCGCGAGCTGGCGCCCGCGCTCGCGGCGGCCGAGGAGGTGCCCCGGGCGAGGGCCGCCGAGGCGCTGGCGTTCGCGGCGGGCAACGACCACTTCTTCCTCAACGCGGGGATGGCGGCGGCGAAGGCGTGCGCGGACGCGGCCCGCGGCGTGCCCGGTTCCAGCCTCGTCGTGGCGATGGCCCGCAACGGCACCGACTTCGGCATCCAGGTGTCGGGGACGGGCGACCGCTGGTTCACCGGCCCCGCCGGCGTCCCGGACGGCCTCTACCTCGGCGGCTACGGCCCGGACGACGCCAACCCCGACATCGGCGACTCGGCGATCACCGAGACGGCCGGGATGGGCGGGTTCGCGCTCGCCGCCGCGCCCGCGATCGTGCGGTTCGTGGGCGGCGAGGTCCCCGACGCGGTCGCCGCCACCCAGCGGATGTACGAGATCACCCTGGCCGAGCACCCGGTGCTGCAGATCCCGCTGCTGTCCTTCCGGGGCACCCCGGTGGGCGTGGACGTCGCCCGCGTCGTCCGCACCGGGATCCTGCCCGTCATCGACACCGGCATCGCCGGGCGGGAGGCCGGCACGGGCCAGGTCGGCGCGGGCCTGGTCGAGCCGCCCGCGAACGTGTTCGCCGACGCCCTGCACGCCCTCGCGGAGACGGTGTAGCGGGAGCGGCGGGGCGCTGGCTCCCGCCTCGGCGACGGCGGGGTAACGTCGCCCGCATGAGCGAGTCGATCACCGGGGGGCGCGCCCTGACGGGCGAGCAGTACGCGCTGAGCGCGGGGCACTACCAGGCCGTCGTCACCGAGTCGGGCGCGAGCCTGCGGGAGCTGACCCACCGGGGGCTCCCGCTGGTGCTGACGCACGGCGCCGACGAGCCGGCCCCGGCCGCGTCCGGGCACCTGCTGGTCCCGTGGCCGAACCGCGTCGACCGCGGCGGCTACGCGTACGGCGGCGAGGCGCACCGGCTCGACCTGTCCGAGCCCGACCGGGACTGCGCCATCCACGGGCTGGTCCGCTGGGCGGCGTGGACGGCCGCCGAGCACGAGCCCGACCGGGTGCGGCTCACGCACCGGCTGCTCGGCGCGGCCGGGTACCCGTTCCGCCTCGACCTGGAGGCCGAGTACGTCCTCGACGCCGCCGAGGGCCTGCGCGTGCGGATGACCGCGCGCAACACCGGGACGCGGACCGCCCCCTACGGCCACGGCGCGCACCCCTACCTGACGGTCGGCGAACCCGTCGACGGCTGCACGGTCACGCTCGGTGCCGACCGGTACCTCCCGGTGGACGACCGGACGATCCCCTCCGGGCCGTCCCTGGACGTCACCGGCACCCCGTACGACCTGCGCACCGGGCCCGTGTTCGGCGACCGGCGGATCGACAACGCGTTCACCGGGCTCAACCGCGACGGCCACGGCCGCGCCTGGGCCACCCTGTCCGGGAGCGACCGCACGGTCGCGCTCTGGGCCGACGAGGTGCACCCGTGGATGGAGGTCTACACCGCCGACCACGCCCCGCGCCCGCGGATGGGGCTGGGCGTCGAGCCCATGACCTGCCCGCCCAACGCGTTCGTGTCCGGGGAGGACGTCGTGGACCTCGAACCGGGCGCCGAGTTCAGCGGAACCTGGGGAATCCGGGCGTCCTGATCACGCCGGATCGGTTCCCTCCCCGGCGGCCGTTGGGGGATCATTGCAGGGTGAACCTCAGCGTCTCCTCGTACGACGATCTGTCCGCGCGCATCGCCACCGTCCGCGACGTCCACGGCGAGCGCTTCCCCGGCGGCGCGGAAGGCCGCCAGCCGGTCCACACGGTGTACGTCCCGGCGGACCGGTTCTCCCGCTCGACGCCCTCCGACTTCGGCGCCGAGGCGCTGCGGCTGCTGAACACGCACACGCCGGGCGCCGGGTCGTTCGGCGCGGCGTTCGGGCTCGATCCGGAACTCGCCGGGCCGGTGCGGGAGCGCGTCGCGGCGAAACTGGCCGCCGAGCCGGTGGAGGACGTCCGGATCGACTTCGAGGACGGCTACGGGGTGCGCGACGACCAGGAGGAGGACGCCCACGTCGAGCAGGTCGTCGAGGCGGTCGCCGCCGCGTACCAGGTGAAGGGCCTGCCGCACTACTGGGGGCTGCGGGTCAAGTCGTTCACCGACGGCGGCCACGAGCGCGCGATGCGGACGCTGGACGGCTTCCTCACCGCGCTGCGCGACCGGCTCGGCCGGCTGCCCGGCGGGTTCACCATCACCTTCCCCAAGGCGACCTCGATCGATCACGTCAGGCTGTTCGTGGAGTTCCTGGACCGGCTGGAGACCTCGCTCGGGCTGCCGCAGGGCATCCTGCGGTTCGAGATCCAGATCGAGACGCCGCAGGCGCTGATGGACCACGAGGAGGACCGGATCGGACTCCAGTCCTTCGTCACCGAGGCGCAGGGCCGCATCACCGCCGCCCACTTCGGCGTGTTCGACTACACCGCCGCGCTCGGCCTGCCGCCGCACGAGCAGCGGCTCGACCACCCCGCCTGCGACTTCGCCCGGCACATCATGCAGGTGTCGCTCGCGGGCACCGGGGTGCGGCTGTCGGACGGCTCCACCAACATCATCCCCCGCAACGACGGGCCCGACGAGGTGAACGCCGCGTGGGCCGCGCACGCCGCGCACGTCCGGCACTCGCTGGCGCACGGCTTCTACCAGGGCTGGGACCTGCATCCCGCGCACCTGCCGAGCCGGTACGCGGCCGTGTACGCCTTCCACCTGAACGGCGCCGACGACGTGATCGGACGGGTCCGCGCCTGGCACGAGCAGGCGGGGAACGGGAGCGGCGTCCTGGACGAGCCCGCCACCGTCAAGGCGCTCACCGCCCGGCTGCGCCGTGCGGTCGACTGCGGGGCGCTGGACGAGAGCGTCCTTCCCGCGGGCGGCTGAGCGCGGACAGGTCTTCCGGGGTGTCGATGTCGTCGGGCGCGGCGACGTCGTCGCACGGGACGGGCGTCACCAGCTCCGGGTGGGCGCGCAGGTAGCCGCGCGCCCCCTGGTCGCCGACCGCCGCCTCGGCGACGCCGGCGAGATGCCCCGCGGCCAGCAGGACGGGGTTGCGCGGCGCACCCCCGTAGGTGGCGACCGCGATGCCCGCGCCCTCCTCGAACGCCGCGACCAGCCGTCGCACGGCGGCGGGCGTCACCAGGGGCTGGTCGACCAGCGCGACGACCACGGCGGGGCAGCCGGGCGGCAGCGCGGCGAGCCCGGCGCGCAGGGACGAGCCCATGCCGTCGCGCCAGTCGGGGTTGGGCACGACGACGGCGCCGATGACCTCGATCTGCGCGGCGCCCGCCACCACCAGGACCGGGGAGCAGCCCCCGTCCCGCAGCGTGCGGACGCCCCGGTCGACGAGCCGCTCGCCGTCCAGCTCCAGCGTCGCCTTGGGACGGCCGAGGCGGCGGCCCTCCCCCGCCGCGAGCAGCAGGCCGGCCGGTGCTTCCTCACTGCGCAACGTCATCCCGCGAGGGTAGTGCCGTCAGCCCGACTCGGCGTGGATGCGGCCGCTGGTGTCGGTGAGCGGGCGGCCGGAACCGCCCCAGCGCAGCTGCACCAGCTCCGCCGCGATCGACACGGCCGTCTCCTCCGGCGTGCGGGCCCCGAGGTCCAGGCCGATCGGCGAGCGCAGCCGGGCCAGCTCGGCGCCGGTCAGGCCCGCCTCGCGGAGCCGCGCCGTCCGGTCGTCGTGGGTGCGGCGCGAGCCCATCGCGCCGACGTAGCCGGCCTCGGTGCGCAGCGCCACCTCCAGCAGCGGCACGTCGAACTTGGGGTCGTGGGTGAGGACGCAGATCGCCGTACGCCCGTCGATGGCGTCGCGCGTCTCCTCCAGGAACTTGTGCGGCCACTTCACCACGACCTCGTCGGCCTCGGGGAACCGCTTGGGCGTCGCGAACACCGGCCGCGCGTCGCACACCGTCACGTGGTAGCCGAGGAACTTGCCGATCCGGGCGACGGCCGCCGCGAAGTCGATCGCGCCGAACACCAGCAGCCGCGGCGGCGGCGCGAACGAGTGCACGAAGACGGTGAGGTCGTCCAGCCGCCGCTCCCCCTCCGGCCCGTAGTGCCGCTGGCCGGTGAGGCCCTGGGCGAGCATGCCGCGCGCGTCGTCGTCCACCGCCGCGTCGAGGCGGGCCGCGTGCGGGGCGCCGGGCGCGAGGGATCCGGACGCGCGGTCGGTCCAGACCACGCGGCGGGCGCCGATCCGGCCGGGCCCGGCCACGACGGTGGCGACCGCGACCGGCTCGCGCGCCTCGATGGCGGCGGCGACGTCGGCGAACTCGGGGAAGGTGTCCGGGCCGACGGGCTCCACCAGCACGTCCAGGATCCCGCCGCAGGTCAGCCCGACGGCGAACGCGTCGTCGTCGCTCACCCCGTACCGCTGGACGACGGGTTCGCCGGTCTCCAGGACCGTCCGCCCCAGCTCGTACACCGCGCCCTCGACGCAGCCGCCGGACACGCTGCCCGCGACCTCCCCGTCGGGCGAGACCGCCATCGCCGCCCCCGGAGGGCGCGGCGCGCTGCGGAAGGTGTTCACGACGGTCGCGAGCGCGAACGTCCGCCCGGACCCGTACCAGCCGGCGATGTCGCCGAGCACGTCACGCATGAGCCCTCCCCTTTCCGGCGCCCGCGACGAGGCGGGCCAGTTCCTCCAGCGCCGCGAGGCTGTGCCCGGAGGTGAAGTCGTCGACGTGCTGGAGCGCCGCGGCCATCCCCGCGGTCAGCGGCTCGTACCCGGGCCGCGCCTTGTGCGGGTTCGCCCACACCACCCGGTGCGCGAGCCGGTGCAGCCGCGCCATCTGCGCGCCGAGCAGCCCGGCGTCGCCGCGCTCCCACCCGTCCGAGGCGATCACCACGACGGCGCCGCGCGCCAGCCCCCGCTGCCCGAACCGGTCGAGGAACTCCTTCAGCTCCTCGCCGAGGCGCGTGCCGCCGCTCCAGTCCGGGATGGCCGCGGACGCCGCCGCCATCGCCGCGTCCGGGTCGCGGTGCCGCAGCTCCCGGGTGAGGCGGGTGAGGCGCGTCCCCGCGCTGAACACCTCGACGTCCCGGCCGCCCGAGCGCGCGGCGGCGTGCGCGAACCGCAGCAGCGCGTCGGCGTACGGGCTCATCGACCCGCTGACGTCCACGATCAGCACGACCCGGCGCGGCCGGGTGCGATGGCTCCGGTGCCGGAGCAGGGACGTCTCGCCACCGCGCCGCAGCGTCTCCCGGACGGTGCGGGCGGGGTCGAGCCGCCCGGTCGGCGTCGGCGCGAACCGCCGCGACCTGCGCCGCTCGGCGCCCGCGTCCAGCAGGGCGATGAGCCGCGCGACCTCGGCGCGCTCGGCGGCGCCGAGCCGCGCGACAGGAAGGTCCCCGACCAGCCACGTCATCGCCAACTGCGACGACCCGCTGGTCACCTGGGGCGCGTCCACGGCCAAGAGCGTCACCTGGGTCGCCGCGGGCC
>NZ_JBEUPA010000241.1:0-7849 GCF_040492065.1 Actinomadura sp. NPDC000929
CGTTGTCACCCGCTCGGTGGATTCCACATCGTCCCAGAGGTCACTCGACCGCAGGTCAGGCGGGTCGAGTCCGAACATCCTGAGCACCTCATAAGTCGGCCCTCGGCGGTCGGCTCGACCACGTAGCGGCGGCGGTCGGCCGGGTCGCGCTCGCGGCGGACGAGCCCGGCCTCCTCCAGCCGGCCCACGACCTCGACGAGGTCGCTCGGGTCGATGCGCAGCCGGACGGCCAGGTCGCGCTGCGAGGCGGGCGCGGCGTCGTCCAGCGCGGACAGGACGGCGAAGTGCCAGAGGCCGAGGCCGTGCTCGTCCAACATGCGGCCCATCCGCGACCGTCCGGCCCGCCCGACCTGGGCGAGCACGAACGCGGTGATCCCGAGCAGGCGGGGCGGCAGGGGCCCGGCGGTCTCGTCCATCCGCCTATTGTAGGGTTTCCCCAATCATTGGTGAGCACCCACGATTGGGGACGGCATGGACGCGCTGTATCCGCGCCTTCTGGTGGACGACTTCCGAGCCTGCGCGGCCTTCTACGAGGCGGCGCTGCGCGCGCTGCTCGGGATCGAGCCGGTCAAGCTGATCCCGGAGGCCGAGTACGCGAACTGGGACCTGCGGGGCGAGGCCGCGCTGGTCGTGATGGGGCGCGCGCGGATGGCCGAGACCGTCGGCACCGCGGACCTGCCCGCGCCGTCCGGGCAGGACGGCTCGATGCTGGTGCTGCGCGTGGACGACGTCGACGCGGCGGCCGGGACGCTCCGCGGGCTCGGCGCCGTCCAGGTCGCCGGGCCGCGGGACCGTCCCGAGTGGGGGCCGGGGCTGCGCACCGCCCATCTGCGCGACCCCGGCGGGAACCTGCTGGAGCTCCAGTCCTACTGAGCGGGCTCCTCGGCGGGCTCGGTGAGCGGGAGCAGGACCTGGAACCGGGTGTCGCCGGGCAGCGACTCCACCCGGATGTCGCCGCCGTGCCGGCCCGCGACGATGCGCCAGGAGATGTCGAGGCCGAGCCCCGTGCCCTGCCCCACCGGCTTGGTGGTGAAGAACGGCGTGAAGATGCGGTCGAGGTCCTCCTCGGGGATGCCGATCCCCGTGTCGGCGATCTCCACCAGCGCGTAGTCGTCCTCGCGGGCGGTGCGGATCGTCAGCGTGCCGCTGCCCTGCATCGCCTGCAGCGCGTTGACGATCAGGTTGGTCCACACCTGGTTCAGCTCGGCCGCGTAGACCGGGACGGGCGGCAGCGTCTCGTCGTAGACGGTCTTGACCGTCACGCCGTCGCCGAACTTGCGCTTGAGCATGGTGAGCGTGCTGTCCAGCAGCTCGCGCAGGTCGGTGCGCCGGTAGGGCGCGCGGTCGAGCTGGGAGTACTGCCGGGCCGAGTCCAGCAGCGCGGTGATGCGGCCCATCGCCTCGGAGATCTCCGCCTGGAGCTGGGTCACCTCCATCACCTCGGCCAGCCAGCGGATCGCGGCGGGCAGGTGGCCGCCCGCCGCCCGCTCGACCTCCTCGGCCTGCTCGATGCCGATCCCGGCGGCCACCAGGCCCGGCGCGAGGTCCCAGGCGTCCTCGACGCCGTGCTCCTCCAGCCAGTCGCCGAGCTCGTCCTCGGCGTCGCTGACCTCCAGCGGGCTGCGTCGCCCGCCGGGCGCGGCGGGCAGCGCCGGGCGCAGCGACACCAGCGCGCTCAGATGGGTGCAGTCGACGCCCTGCGCGGCGAGGTCGGCGAGGCTCTTCTGCGCGCCGATCAGCCGGTCGCCGAGCTCGGCGCTGGCCCGCGCCGCGGCGGCGGCCGGGTTGTTCAGCTCGTGGGTGAGGCCCGCGGTGATGGTGCCGAGCGCGGTGAGGCGCTCGCGCTGGTCGACGACCCGCCGCGCGTTGGTCATCCCGAAGAAGACGCCCTCCAGCAGGTGCGTGGCCATCGGGAACCACTTGCGGACCATCTTGGCGAACTTGTACGCCGGCAGCACGAAGACCCGTGTGGGGCGCGTCGCGCGCAGCGAGTGCTGGTACCTCTGCTCGATCTTGTCGCCCAGGTACGCCTGCACCGCCCCACCGTAGGTGCCGGGCCGGTCGGTCCGGCTGACCTGCGCCACGTGGCCCCGGACGTTCTGGGTCATCACCATCTCGCCGTCGAGCAGCACGTAGAGGAACTCCGCGGCGTCGCCCTGGGCGCAGATGATCCCGTCCCGCGGGTAGTCCGCGACCGTCCCGCAGGCCGACAGCCAGCCGAGCTTCTCGTCGTCGAGGTCCTCGAAGAGGAACAGCTCCCGCAGCTGCTCCGGTGACGCGGTGTTCATGCCTGCTCCAGGTAACGGTGGACCAACGCGACGGCCATCGCGCCGTCGCCGACCGCGGACGCCACCCGCTTCATCGACTCCGCGCGGACGTCGCCCGCCGCGAACACCCCGGGGACGCTGGTCTCCAGGTGGTAGGGCTGGCGGGCGAGCGGCCACCCGGCGGGGCGGCGGCCCCCGCCGACGAGGTCGGGCCCGGTCAGGACGTATCCGCGCGCGTCGCGCTCGACGAAGCCGTCCAGCCACTGCGTGCCCGGCTCCGCGCCGATGAACACGAACAGCCAGTGCGCGTCGATGGTCTTCTTCCCGCCCGGCCACGCGAACGTGAGGCGTTCCAGCCGGTCGGCGCCCTCCGCCGCGCACACCGTCTTGCCGGTGTGCACCTCGATGTTGGGCGTCGCCGCGATCTGCTCGACCAGGTAGTGCGACATCGACTTCTCCAGGCCCTCGGCCCGGACGATGATGTGCACCTTCCTGGCGTACTTGGCCAGGTGCACGGCCGCCTGGCCCGCGGAGTTGGCGCCGCCGACGACGGCGACCTCCTCGTCCGCGCAGGACGGCGCCTCGGTGAGCGCGGCGCCGTAGTACACGCCGCGCCCGACGAAGTCGTCCACGCCCTGCGCGTTGAGGCGCCGGTAGGAGACGCCGGTGGCGAGGATGACGGCGTGCGCGGCGATCTCCGTCCCGTCCGACAGCCGCGCCACCCGGGCCGTGCCCCGCGCCTCCAGGGAGGTGACCTCGCCGGCCTGCAGCAGCTCGGCGCCGAACCGGTCGGCCTGGCGGCGGGCCCGGTCGGCGAGCTGCGCGCCGCTCACCCCGTCGGGGAAGCCGAGGTAGTTCTCGATGCGGGAGCTCTGCCCGGCCTGGCCGCCGAGGGCGCGGCGCTCCACGACCACCGTCCTCAGGCCCTCGGACGCCCCGTACACGGCCGCGCCGAGGCCGGACGGGCCGCCGCCGACGACGATCAGGTCGTAGAAGCCGGTGGACGGGGTGCTCGGCAGGCCGACCGCGGCGGCCAGCTCGGCGTCGGACGGGGCCGACAGCGTCTTTCCGTCCGCGGTGACGATCAGCGGCAGCTCCGGGCACGCCGCCGCCGTGACCAGCTGGGCGCCCTCGGGGTCGCCGTCCATCAGCCAGGTGTAGGGCACCTGGTGGCGGGCCAGGAAGTCGCGGACCTCGTAGCAGCGGGACGACCAGCGGTGCCCCACCACCCGCAGCTCGCCCGGCGGGCGCCGGTCGACGCGCGCCCAGGCGTCGAGCTGCTCGTCGATCACCGGGTAGAACTTCTCCTCCGGCGGGTTCCACGGCTTCAGCATGTAGTGGTCGAGGTCGACGTCGTTGATAGCGCGGATCGCCGCGTCGGTGTCGGCGTAGGCGGTGAGCAGGATCCGGCGCGCGAACGGGAACAGGTCCATGGCGCGTTCCAGGAACTCCACGCCGTCCATCCCGGGCATCCGGTAGTCGGCGAGCAGCACGGCCGTGTCGTCGCCGCGCAGCCGCAGTTCGCCCAGCGCCTCCAGCGCCTGCCCGCCCGACTCGGCGCGCACGATCCGGTACCCCTCGGCGTACCGGCGGCGCAGGTCCCGCGCCACGGCCCGGGACACGCCCGGGTCGTCGTCGACCGTCAGCAGCACTGGTTTGGACAACATGTCCCCCTCGTTCCGACACAACCCCGTACGAAAGCCTACGTGGATCCGGCGCCTGGCGCGCGGGCCCCGCACCGCCGATCGGGGCCCCGCCGCCCCGCCGCCGCCGCGGCATCGGTCATGATCGGCACATGGACCTGCGCGTTGCTCTGATCGGATACGGCACCGGCGGCTCGGTGTTCCACGCCCCGCTGATCTCGTCCGTCCCGGGGATGCGGCTGGCCGCGGTCGTCACCGGCGCCCCGGAGCGGCAGCGGGCCGTGCGCGAGCGGTACCCGGAGGCCGAGGTCCTCGACAGCGTGGACCGGCTGTGGGGGGCCTCGGGCGCCTGCGACCTGGTGGTGGTCACCGCCCCCAACCGGCAGCACGTGCCGCTGGCCCGGACGGCGCTGACCTCGGGCCTGCCCGTCGTCGTGGACAAGCCCGTCGCGGCCACCTCGGCCGACGCCCGCTCCCTCGCCGCGCTGAGCGCCGTCCGGGGCCTGCCGGTCTTCCCCTTCCACAACCGCCGCTGGGACGGCGACTTCCAGACGGTGCGGCGGCTGGCCTCCTCCGGCGCCCTCGGCGACGTCCGGCGCCTGGAGTCCCGCTTCGAGCGCTGGCGGCCGCAGGTCAGGGAGAGCTGGAAGGAGAGCGCCGACCCCCGCGACGCGGGCGGCATCCTGTTCGACCTCGGCTCCCACCTCGTCGACCAGGCCATCGCGCTGCTCGGCCCCCCGGACCGGGTCTACGCCGAGATCGACACCCGCCGCCCCGGAGCCACGGCCGCCGACGACGTGTTCGTGGCCCTGACCCACCCGGGCGGCGCCCGGTCGCACCTCTGGATGAGCGCCACCGCGGCCAGCCCCGGGCCGCGCTTCCGGGTCCTCGGCAGCGACGCGGCGTACGCGGTCTCGGGCATGGACGTCCAGGAGGAGCAGCTCCGCGCGGGCCTCACCCCCAAGGACCCCGGCTACGGCATCGCTCCGCCCGGGTCCAGCGGCATGCTCGGCGTCCCCGGGCACGAGGCGCCGGAGCCCACGGCCGCCGGGGCCTACCACGACTTCTACGCCGGCGTCCTGCGCACCCTGCGGGACGGCGCGCCGCCCCCGGTCACGCTCGCCGAGGCGATCACCGGGCTGGAGGTCATCGAGGCCGCCGCCCGCTCCGCCCGCGAGTCCGCCGTCGTCGAACCCGGCGACCGGTGAGAAGCCGGGGAGGGGCGCGGACCCGTCAGAGCACGGAGACGTGGACGTGGTCGAAGTGGTTCTGGGTGACGCTGCCGCGGTCCTCCATCTGGCTCCAGCCGCCGCTGCCGCGCATGTCGTAGATGCGCTGCTTCCAGATGACGTACTTGATGCCGAGGCGGGACGCGTTGTCGATCACGTACTGGGCGACCCGGTCGCCGTGCGCCTGGGCGGACGCGCTCGGCATCCTGCCGCCGGTGCTCTCCATGAAGTCGCATGCCCGGCCCGAGCCGTGGTCCTGCGGGTCGCCGGGCCGCGCGCAGCCGATGGTGGGGAAGGCGCCGAACTTCCCGTCGATCTCCAGCAGCACGGTGCGCATCCGCGCGGTCATGGAGTTGCCGACGATCGGGGACTTCGCGCCGCTCGCCCCGTCCGGGCGGCCGCCGCCGGCGGGGGCGGTGGTGCGGGTCGTCTCCGGCTTGTACTTGGCGAGGAGCTTCTTGACGCGGGCGCGCTGGCCCTCCAGGTCGTCGATCTCCTTCTTGACCGCGTCCAGCTTCTTCCTGGCCGTCGCCTGCGACTGGACCGCCTTGGCGCTCAGCGTCTCCAGGTTCTGGATGCGGCGGCCGTTGTTGCGCGTGATGTGCTCGATCACGGCGGCGTCGCGGACGGCGGCGCCCGGCTCGGCCGAGGAGATCATCGGGATCACGTCGAGGCGGCCGGTCATGTAGGTGGTGGACGCCAGGCGGGCGATGTCGACGCGGGCGGCGTCGTACTCGCGGCCGGCCCGGGTCGCGTCCGCGCCCGCGCGCTCGGCGGCCTTCTTCGCCTCTTCGAGGGAGACCAGCTCGCCCCGGTACTCCTTGGAGAGCTTCTCCGAGCGCGCCTTGAGCTTGGCGTACTCCTTCTTCAGGTCCTTCGGCTGCTGCGGGAGAGCCGCCGCGCTGCCCGAAACCGGCGGCAGCGCCGCCGAGACGCCCGCCGCGAGCGCCAGCGCCGCCAGGCGCTTCGCCGTTCCTCGCCCGCGTGGGGGGCGGGGAGTCCTGCCGGGGGGATCGAGGGCCGCCACAGATCTCTCCTAGATAACAAAGCTCAAGATTGGCGGCACATTACCACAATCGCCCTATTTACCTCACAAGCTTCACAAAACACACACCGTCACGCGCGGACTACCGGACGGCGCCGCGCCGGGAGGCCGAGGGCCGGACCGCCCGGTGCGGTCCGGCCCCTCCCCCGGGCACGCCGGGCGGACCCGGCGCCCCCCGTCACGGCCCGACGAGTTCCTCCCAGCGCGGCACCCGCGGCGACGACAGCAGCCGCAGCCCGGCCTCGGCGAGCGTCCGGTCGCCCTTGCGGTTGTTGCACCTGCCGCACGCCAGGACGGTGTTCTCCCAGGTGTCCGCGCCGCCGCGGGACTGCGGGTGGACGTGGTCGATCGTGTTGCCGCGCTTCCCGCAGTAGCAGCAGCGGCCCCCGTCGCGCAGATACACGCCGCGCTTGGTCCAGGGCGGGCGCCTGCCGTGCCTCCAGCGCATCGCGACGTAGCGGACGAGGCGCAGGACCCGCGGAACCGGGAAGCGGCCGAAGGTGCGGCCCTCCTCCGCCTCCTCGACCACGGCCACCTCGCGCACCAGCATGCGGATGGCGTGCCGCAGATCGACCCTCTGCATGGGTTCGTACGACGCGTTCAGGACGAGCACGTTCACCGCGTCACCTCCCTGGCCCGTGCCGCTCCCCCGCCAGGATTCGAACCTGGATATCCGCATTAACAGTGCGGCGTTCTGCCGTTGAACTACGAGGAAATGCTTCGGCAATTCTCCGCCTTCCGGGCATTTCCCGGAAGACCTCCCTGAGAATGCCCAGCGGCGGGCCGCGGGGGCAACGTGTTTTCCGGTCAGCGACCGGAGGCGGGGAGGTCGGACACGGCCGCCTGGTACTCCAGGGACTCGCGCTCCAGCCGGAAGCCGAGCTCCTCGTTCACGGCGAGCATGTGAGCGTTGTCGCCGGAATTGTCCGTTTCGATCTCCCGCACGCCGGGGCACTCCTCCCCCAGCCAGCGCAGCATCGCCGCCTTCACCCAGATGCCGAGCCGCCTGCCGCGGTGCTCGGGCAGCACCGCCGTGTCGTACTGCGCCGCGCGCCCGGCGCACCCGGCCGGCACCACGACCTCGGTGAACCCGGCGATGACGCCTCCCGACAGCGCCGCGACCGTGTAGAGGTCGTCGCCGCGCTTGGCGACGATCTCGGCCATCTCGCGGACGCGGTGCGCGTCCCAGGGCGTCCCCTCGTACTCGGCGAAGTCGGCCATGGCGTGCTTGGCGCGGGCGAGGGCGTCGGCGTGCTCGTCCGGCACCACGCCCCGCCAGCGCGCGAGCCGGTACCCGGCGGGCGCCGCGGCCAGCAGCCGCGCCACGCGCTCGGCGGGCACGTCGTCCAGCCGCAGCAGCATGCCGCGCAGGGTCAGCACGCACTCGAAGCCGTGCGACTCCAGGAACGGGACGGCCGGGGTGCCCGCGAGGACCTGCGCGATCACGCTGGAGCGGCCGTCGGCGCGCAGACCCTCCGCGGCCGCGGCGAGGAGCCGGGCGCCGAGGCCGCGGCGCCGGTACCCGGGGCGGACCTGGATGTCGACCTCGCCGGGACGGTCGGCGCCCGGAGCGGCCTTGGCCGTCTTCGCCTTCGCCATGCGCGGAAGCGTAGGGCCGGGCACCGACAGTATTCATCCCGCGCGCGGGATGAGGGGGCTCAGCTT
>NZ_JBEUPA010000242.1:0-7789 GCF_040492065.1 Actinomadura sp. NPDC000929
CACGCCCACGGGCACGGCCACGGGCACGGCCACGGCCACGGGCCCCGGCGGACGGCGCGCCTCGCGGCCCCTCAGTGGAAGAAGTGCCGGACGCCGGTGAAGTAGAGGGTGATGCCGGCCTTCTCCGCCGCGGCGATCACCTTGTCGTCGTTGACGGACCCGCCCGGCTCGACGATCGCGCGGACGCCCGCCTCGGCCAGCACCTCCAGGCCGTCCGGGAACGGGAAGAACGCGTCGGACGCGCCCACCGACGCCGCGGCCCGCTCCTGCCCGGCCCGCGCGACGGCGAGCTTGGCGGAGTCGACCCGGTTGACCTGGCCCATGCCGACGCCGACGGTGGCGCCGTCCGCGGCCAGCAGGATCGCGTTGGACTTCACCGAGCGGATCGCCCGCCACGCGAACGCCAGGTCGCGCAGCGTCGCCTCGTCCGCGGCGGCACCGGTCTTGAGCTCCCAGGAGGACGGGTCGTCGCCGGGGGCGTCCACGCGGTCCACGTCCTGCAGCAGCACGCCGCCGTCGACGCGCCGGTACTCGACGCCGCCCGCCGGGGCGTCCGGGCAGACCAGCAGGCGGATGTTCTTGAAGCGGTCCTTCAGGACGGTCACGGCCTCGTCCTCGAAGGACGGGGCGACCAGCACCTCGGCGAAGCTCTCGGTGACCTGGCGGGCCATCGCGGCGGTGACCGGCCGGTTCGCCGCGATCACGCCGCCGTACGCCGACACCGGGTCGCAGGCGTGCGCCCTGCGGTGCGCCTCGGCGATGTCCGCGCCGACCGCGATGCCGCACGGGTTGGCGTGCTTGATGATCGCGACGCACGGCTCGGTGAAGTCGTAGGCGGCGCGGCGCGCGGCGTCGGTGTCGACGTAGTTGTTGTAGGACATCTCCTTGCCGTAGAGCTGCTCGGCCCCGGCCAGGCCGCTCTCGCCCGGCGAGCGGTACAGGGCGGCCCGCTGGTGCGGGTTCTCGCCGTACCGCAGGGTGTTCGAGCGCTCCCAGGTGGCGCCGAGGAAGTCGGGCCACCGCGTCTCGGCGGCGGTCTCGTCGGGCGCGTAGTCGCCGGCGAACCAGGACGCGACGGCCACGTCGTAGGACGCGGTGTGCGCGAACGCCCGCGCGGCGAGGCGGCGGCGCTCGTCCAGGGTGAAACCGCCGGCGTTCACGGCGTCCAGGACCGTCCCGTAGGCGGACGGGTCCACCACGACGGAGACGCTCGCGTGGTTCTTCGCGGCGGCGCGGACCATCGTGGGCCCGCCGATGTCGATCTGCTCGACGCACTCGTCCGGCGTCGCGCCCGAGGCCACCGTGTCGGCGAACGGGTACAGGTTCGCGACCACGAGGTCGAACGGCTCGACGGCCAGGTCGTCGAGCTGCTGGAGGTGGTCCTCCTTGCGCCGGTCGGCGAGCAGGCCCGCGTGCACCTTCGGGTGCAGGGTCTTGACCCGTCCGTCCAGGCACTCGGGGAACCCGGTGAGCTTCTCCACCCTCATCACCGGGACGCCGGCGGCGGAGATCCGGCCCGCCGTCGACCCGGTCGAGACGATCTCCACTCCCGCCTCGTGCAGGCCGCGGGCCAGCTCCTCCAGCCCGGACTTGTCGTACACGCTGATCAGCGCGCGCTTAATCGCCACCCGACTCACCGGTCGAGCTCCCCTCTTGATCGGACGAACCCCTGCCAGACGAACCGCTGTCGGACGGACCCGGGGCGGAGGTCTCGCCGCCGGGCGAGTCCGCGCAGGTCCGGCACTTCATCGAGACCCGTCTGCCGCGCACGGTCCACCCGTCGCGGGCCAGCCGTCCGACGACGTCGACCAGGAGCCGGCGCTCCACCTGCTTGATCCGCTCGTGCAGGGAGTCTTCGTCGTCATGCCAGCCCACGGGGACGGTCTCCTGGGCGATGACGGGTCCGGTGTCCACGCCTTCGTCGACGAAGTGAACCGTACAGCCCGTGACCTTCACTCCGTACGCCAGGGCGTCCCGTACGGCGTGCGCGCCGGGGAAGGACGGCAGCAGCGCGGGGTGGGTGTTGACCGTCCGGCCGCCGAAGCGCCCCAGGAACCGCGGGCCGAGGATCTTCATGAAGCCGGCGGACACCACGAGGTCGGGCTCGTGCTCGGCGACCGTCTCGGCGAGCGCCGCGTCCCAGTCGTCCCGGGACGGAAAATCCGGTATGCAGAGGGTGAAAGTCGGCAATCCCGCCCGTTCGGCGCGTTCGGTTCCGCCGATATCGGGGCGGTCCGCCCCCACGGCCACCACTTCCGCCCCGTAGGCTGGATCCGCGCACGCGTCGAGCAGCGCTTGTAGGTTGGTCCCCGCGCCGGAGACGAGGACGACGAGCCGGGCGGACACCTTTTCTCCCCGGTGGACGTTGCTGGGACGACACGAAGCCTATCGGGCGACCTCGGCGCGGCCTCACCCCAGACCGCCCGAACCGGAAGCCCGCCCGAACCAGAGCCCGCCCGAACCCAGACCCGTACGAACGCAGACCCGTACGAACGCAGACCCGTACGAACGCAGACCGTACGCACACCCCGCATGGAACCGAGATGCGCACGCCCCAGGAGGAGAAGAACGTGAGCGACCAGCCGGACCGTCCGGCCCAGCCCGAAGACCGCCCCGACGGGCGGCCGGCGGGAGAGCCGCCCGCGGGACCGCGCCAGGGCGGGCGAGGCACCGGCTGGCGGGCCCTGTGGCTCGGCGGCATCGCCCTGCTGACCGCGTTCTTCTTCTACCCGCTCGGCCTGGTGCTCGGCATCGCCGCGCTCGTCGTCGGCGTCAAGGCCCGCCGCAGCGCCCGCCGCACGCACGACGCCGCACCCGGCGCCGTCCCCGGCATCGTGCTCGGGACGATCGGGCTGGTGTTCTCGCTGCTGTCGGTCTCCCTGACGGCGTTCCTGTGGACGGAGCTGAGCGGCTACCAGAGCTGCGTCAGCGCGTCCAACACCACCACCGACAAGCAGGCGTGCCGCGCCGAGTACTACCCGAAGATCGAGAAGAAGCTCGACCTGCCCGCCGGCAGCATGGACAAGTACGGCGACCTGCTCTGACCCACCGGCTCCGCCCCGCCGCGGGTCGGGGCGGGGCGGTCTAGGCGTCCTGGTCGGGGTCGTCCCGGAGGACGTAGATGGCGCCGCCCCGGTTCTCGGTGCGTCCCGAGTCCTCGCGGGGCGGCGGGACGGGGCGCCGCTCCTCCGCGGGCTCCCCCTCGCCGGGCTCGTGGTGCACGCCGAGATCTCGGTGCCCGCCGGGCTCCTCGGGCTCCAGGTGCCCCTCGACGACGATCGTGCCGTCGCTCGGCGGCTGGGGCTCGTCCTCGGCGAGATCGGGCGCCGGGTCCGTCCGGCGGCGGGGCCGCCGGGGCGCGAGGACGGGCTCGGCCTCCTCGAACTCCAGCGGGTCAGGGGCGTGCGGGGCCTTCGGCGCCGGCTCGGGCGGGCCCTCGGGGCGCAGGTCGTAATCCCCGGGGACGGGCGCCGACAACGGCACGGCGGGCTCCGGGACGGTCCGCACCGGCTTCTTCGGCTTGCCGGGCTTCTTCGCCGCCTTCTTGGAGGGGGCCTTCGCGGCAGAGGCCTTCTTGGCCGCCCGCTTCTTGGACGGGGCGCGCGCCGGACGCCGCAGCACCATCCAGTTCGCCACCCACGCCGCGATCGCCGCCGAGATCCCCACCTCCAGGGCCGCCAGCAGCCCCACCTGCCACGCCGACGGACCCACGGTCGCCATCCGTCCGCCGCCCAGCGGCCCTCCCGCCAGCGCGCTCAGCAGCGCCGCGACGGCCCCGGTCAGGGCGCCGGACACGAAGCCCCACAGCGGCGCGCCCTCCGACACCGGGCTCGGCAGGGACCGGATCGTCAGGACGCCGCCCACCGCGCCGGCGACGAAGGGCGCGGCCAGCGCCAGCAGTGAGATCGCGGGGGCCGGGCCCGGCTGGGGAAGGGCCGCGAGCGGCGGGAACGCGGGCACGGCGTTCAGGAACACCCCGGTCGGGGAGACGCTCGTCCCGGCGCCGACGGAGAAGCCCGGCCCGACCGCGTACGCCATGCCCCAGATCGCCGCGTTCGGCAGGAAAGCCAGCTCGACCAGCAGCAGGAGGACGCCGCCGACGGCGCCGGGGGCGAGCATGTCGTAGAGGTCGCCGGCGTCCGACAGGTGCGCGGCGAGGGACCCGCCGACGAGCAGCGCGCCGGACGCGAGCAGCACGCTCAGCGACCCCGCCACACCGATCACCAGGGAGCGCGGCCGCTCGGGCAGCAGCCGCAGCAGCGCGCCCAGCCCGGACCGGACCCGCCGCCCGCGGGCCTCCGCCGCCACGACCGCCCGCGCCGCCCCGAGCCCGCCCGCGACGGCGGCGACGAGGAAGCAGCCGACGAGCGCCTGCCACGCCGACGGCCGCACCTCCTCGGACGACGCCGCGAGCGCGAGCAGCCCGGCCAGCGCCGCGTACGGGGCGGCCAGCGCGACGCTCACGTGCAGGACCGCGGTGCGCTGCCGGTGCGGCAGCCCGGCCACCCGGATCATCCACCCGCCGCCCCGGTACAGCAGGACCCCGGGCAGGACGAGCACGCCGAGCGGAAGGAGCCCGAACCGCCCCTGCCCGTAGGAGAAGCCCGCGTGGTGCGAGACCAGCCAGAAGTTCACGGCCGTGCGGAACACCCCGGCCAGGCCGTGGCCGAGCGCGGTCTTCGGCGCGGCGATCCAGCCGATCAGCGTGATCGTGGTGAGCACCGCGAGCCCGATGCCGATGCACCACAGCGCCGCGACGAGCCCCGTCACGTACAGCGGCCTCGCGGGGACGGCCGGCGGGCGCCCGCGACCGGAGTCCGCGCCCGGCGGCGCGTCGGCCCGGCCCGCCTCGCCCGGCGGCGGCGCGGCCTTCGGCGTGCCCGTCGCTCCCGCCCCCCTCGCCCCTGCGCCCTTCGACGGCGCGCTCTTCGGCGGCGCCGCTTTGGTCGGTGCCGCCTTGGTCGGTGCCGCCTTCGACGGCTGCCGCTTCGCGCGCTGCCCGGGGGTCTTGTCGCTCACCGGTCCATGCTGGCACCGCGCCCGCCCCCGCAAGGCCCGCCCGCCCGGCGTGTCGCCTTTGCGATCACGCCCGGCCGGGCGCCGCCACCCCGCCCGGCCGGGCGATGCCACCGCGCCCCGCCGCGGCGGCCGGGACGCGAAAGACGCCCGGGCCGACGGGCGGCTCGGGCGTCTTTCGGGTGGTCCGGGGGGATCAGCGGTTCTGCATGATCTCCCGCATGAGGACGGCGGTCTCGCTCGGGGTCTTGCCGACCCGGACGCCGACCTTCTCCAGGGCCTCCTTCTTCGCCTGCGCGGTGCCGGCGGAGCCGGACACGATGGCGCCGGCGTGGCCCATGGTCTTGCCCTCGGGGGCGGTGAACCCGGCGACGTAGCCGACGACCGGCTTGGTCACGTGCTGCTCGATGTAGGCGGCGGCGCGCTCCTCGGCGTCGCCCCCGATCTCACCGATCATCACGATGGCGTCGGTCTCCGGGTCGTCCTGGAACGCCTGGAGCGCGTCGATGTGGGTCGTCCCGATGACGGGGTCGCCGCCGATGCCGACGCAGGTGGAGAAGCCGATGTCGCGCAGCTCGTACATCATCTGGTAGGTCAGCGTGCCCGACTTGGACACCAGGCCGATGCGGCCGGGCGTCGTGATGTCGGCCGGGATGATGCCCGCGTTCGACTTGCCGGGGGACGCGATGCCGGGGCAGTTCGGCCCGATGATGCGGGTCTTGTTGCCCTTGGACTCCGCGTACGCCCAGAAGTAGGCGGTGTCGTGCACCGGGATGCCCTCGGTGATGACGACGCAGAGCGGGATCTCGGCGTCGATCGCCTCGACCACGGCGTCCTTGGTGAACTTCGGCGGGACGAACACGACGGAGACGTCCGCGCCGGTCTCCTGCATGGCCTCCCTGACGGTGCCGAACACCGGGAGGGTCGTGCCGTCGAAGTCGACCGTCTGCCCGGCCTTGCGGGCGTTCACGCCGCCGACGACCTGGGCGCCGGAGGCGAGCATCCGGCGGCCGTGCTTGGTGCCCTCGGAGCCCGTGATGCCCTGGACGATGATCTTGCTGTTCTCGGTGAGCCAGATGGCCATTGTCATGCACCTGCCGCTGCGAGTTCGGCGGCGCGCCTGGCCGCGTCGTCCATGGTGTCGACCTGCTGGACGCCGGGAAGCGCCGCGTCGTTGAGGATCCTGCGCCCGAGCTCGGCGTTGTTGCCGTCCAGCCGGACGACGAGCGGGCGGTTGACGGTCTCGCCGCGGTCGGCCAGCAGCTTGTAGGCCGACACGATGCCGTTGGCGACGGCGTCGCAGGCGGTGATGCCGCCGAAGACGTTGACGAAGACGGACTTGACGTCGGCGTCGGACAGGACGATCTCCAGCCCGTTCGCCATCACCTCGGCGGACGCGCCGCCGCCGATGTCGAGGAAGTTCGCGGGCTTCTGGCCGTTGAACTGCTCGCCGGCGTAGGCGACCACGTCGAGCGTGGACATGACGAGCCCGGCGCCGTTGCCGATGATGCCGACGCTGCCGTCCAGCTTGACGTAGTTGAGGTCCTTGGCCTTCGCCGCCGCCTCCAGGGGGTCGGCCGCGGCCTTGTCCTCGAGCTTCTCGTGGTCGTCCTGGCGGAACGAGGCGTTGTCGTCCAGGGAGACCTTGCCGTCGAGGGCCTTCACCTGGCCGTCGGCGGTGAGGATCATCGGGTTCACCTCGACGAGGGTGGCGTCCTCGTCGGTGAACACGGCCCACAGCCGCTCGATCAGCTCGGCGGCGCCGTCGAGGGCCTCCTGCGGGAGGCGGCCCTTCTCGGCGATCTCGCGGGCCCGGGCGCGGTCGACGCCCTCCAGCGGCGAGACCGGCACCATCGCCAGCCGGTCGTGCGGCACCTCCTCGATCTCCACGCCGCCCTCGACGGAGCAGATGGACAGGAAGGTGCGGTTGGCGCGGTCGAGCAGGAAGGAGAAGTAGTACTCCTGCGCGATCGCGCTGCCCTCCTCGACGAGGACCTTGTGGACCGTGTGGCCCTTGATGTCCATGCCGAGGATCTGGGTGGCGAGCTGCTCGGCCTCGTCGGCGGAGTCGGCCAGCTTCACGCCCCCGGCCTTGCCGCGGCCGCCGGTCTTCACCTGGGCCTTGACGACGACTTTCGAGCTTCCCGCGGCGAACAGCTCCGCCGCGATGGCCCGGGCTTCCTGGGGAGTATGGGCGACCTTGCCGGTGGGCACCGGTACCCCGTACTCGGCGAAGAGTTCCTTCGCCTGATGTTCGAACAGGTCCACGAGGGCGTCCTTTTACGGATCGACAGCCGAATGTGCGACCACACGAGTGGGCGTTACACGGGTGTCCGTGCGGCCGGCACTCTGCGGTCCGCTCCGTCGATGCAGCCTAGTCAACCCGCCTCGGTGGTGACGCCGCCGGGTCCACAAGTAACGCGGACTTCTCTTGTACGGGAGCGCCCCGGGCGGTAGGTGTGCTCATCCTCAGGGGAGGGCACGAGTGGCTCGTGAGGAGGATGAACCGATTGACGTAGTTTGATGTACTAATTCGGCGAGACGGCCAGGCGGACAGGGGGCGAACGCATGGCGATGGCGGAGAGACGGAACAGGTCCGTCGTGGAACCCGTCCCCGTCGCGTCCGTCATCTCCGTCCCGCCGCCCGCGGGCGGGCCGGTCACGCCGCGCCGGCGGGATGTCGTTGAAGATCTTGCCGAGGTAGCCGCGGCCGCCGTCGGGCAGCAGCACCACGATCACCGCGTCCGGATCGGCGCGCTCGGCCACGCGCAGC
>NZ_JBEUPA010000243.1:0-7745 GCF_040492065.1 Actinomadura sp. NPDC000929
GCCCCGGGGCGGCTAGGCTCGCCCTCGGCCGCCCCGGGGAGGGCGGATCGCGTTCGGAGGGGAGTCGCTGGTGGGCGAGCGGGCGTTCTGGGTGGGCACGTACACCGGCGCGGCCGGCGGCGGCGCCGGGATCTACCGGGTCGCGAGGGAGGCCGACGGGACGCTGCGGGCGGCCGAACTCGCGGTGGAGGCCGTCTGCCCCTCCTACCTGGCCGTCCACCCCGTGAAGAAGGTCCTGTACGCGGTCCGGGAGGAGGACCGCGGCGGGGTCGCGGCCTACGACGCGGCCGGCCCGCGGCTGAGGGAGATCGGGGCACGGGAGGCGGGGGCGCTGCCCTGCCACCTGTCCGTGTCGCCGGACGGCGGGCGCCTCCTCGTCGCCGACTACGGGTCCGGGACGGTCCGGGCCTACCCGCTGGGTCCCGACGGCGGTCTGGCCGGGGATCCGGACGTGGTGGAGGGGCACGGCGGCGGGCCGAGGGCCGACCGACAGGAGGGCCCGCACGCCCACATGACCGTCCACGCCCCCGACGGGACGATCCTGGCGACCGACCTGGGCGCGGACCTCGTGCGGTCCTTCCGCGTCGAGGGCGGCGCCCTGCGGCTCGCCGGGGAGACGGCCCTTCCGGCCGGGTGCGGGCCGCGGCATCTGGCCGTCCACCCGAGCGGGCACGTGCACGTCCTGGCGGAGCTCGCCGCGTCCGTCCTCGTCCTGAGCCCCGCCGGCGGGTACGCGGGCCTGGAGGTCGTGGCGGAGTCGCCCGCGACGGCCGGGCCGGCGGGCGGCGCCGCCCAGGGCGCGGCGATCAAACTCGGCGACGGCGGCCGGTACGTCTACACCTCCATGCGCGGCACGGACGTGGTGACGGCCCACCGGGTGCTGGACGGCGGCGCGGCGCTGGCACCGGTCGCGGACGTCCCCTCCGGCGGGCACTGGCCGCGCGACCTGCACGTGGACGGCGAGTGGATGCACGTGGCGAACGAGCGCAGCGACGCGGTCGCGACCTTCCGGATCGGGCCGGACGGCGTCCCGGCGCCGGTGGGGCCGCCCCTGCGCGTCCCCTCGCCGGTGTGCGTGATCCCCGGCTGAGCACCGGTCCGCGCGGGCGTTTCCTGCGGGCCGCCTCGGGCACGTCCCGGGTAACGAGCCAGACACCCAGGGAGCATCCCGACATGACGACGATCGCCACGACCAACCCCGCGACGGGCGAGGTCGAGAAGACCTTCGACGCGCTGACCGACGAGGAGGTCGACCGGCGCGTCGCACGGGCGGCGGACACGTTCGCCTCCTACCGCACGGTCCCCCTGGAGCGGCGGGCGGAGTGGATGAAGGCCGCGGCGGACGTCCTCGACCGGGAGGCCGACCAGATCGGCGCCATGCTGACCACCGAGATGGGCAAGACGCACAAGGCGGCGGTGGCGGAGGCGCACAAGTGCGCGAAGGCGTGCCGCTACTACGCCGAGCACGCGGCGGAGTTCCTGGCCGACCGGCGCCCCGCCGACCCGGCGGACGTGAACGCGCGGGACGCCTACGTCCGCTACCAGCCCCTCGGGCCCGTGCTGGCGGTCATGCCGTGGAACTTCCCGCTCTGGCAGGTGATCCGCTTCGCGGCCCCCGGGCTGATGGCGGGCAACGTCGGGCTGCTGAAGCACTCCTCGAACGTCCCGCAGACGGCCCTGTTCCTGGAGGACCTGTTCCGCCGCGCCGGGTTCCCCGAAGGCGCGTTCCAGACGCTGCTGATCGGCTCGGCGAAGGTCGAGCGGGTGCTGCGCGACCCGCGGGTGAAGGCCGCGACGCTCACCGGCAGCGAGCCCGCGGGGCGGTCGGTCGCCGCCATCGCCGGGGACGAGATCAAGCCGACCGTGCTGGAGCTGGGCGGCAGCGACCCGTTCGTAGTGATGCCGTCCGCCGACCTGGAGGCCGCGGCGCGCACGGCGGCGGAGTCCCGCTGCCTCAACAACGGGCAGAGCTGCATCTCGGCGAAGCGGTTCATCGTCGACACGGGCTGCGCCGACGAGTTCGAGCGGCTGTTCGTCGAGCGGATGCGCGCGAAGAGGGTGGGCGACCCGATGGACGAGGCGACCGACGTCGGCCCCCTCGTCAGCGAGGAGGGCCGCGCCGAGGTCGAGGAGCTCGTCGCCGACGCGGTCGGCAAGGGCGCGAGCGTGCTGTGCGGCGGCGAGCGCCCGGACGGCCCCGGGTGGTACTACCCGCCGACGGTGGTCTCCGGCGTGACGCCCGAGATGCGGATGTACCACGAGGAGGTCTTCGCCCCGGTCGCGTCGCTGCTGCGCGTGAGCGGGGTGTCGGAGGCCGTCGAGGTCGCGAACGCGACGGGCTTCGGGCTCGGCTCGAACGCCTGGACGCGCGACGACGGCGAGCGGGAGCGGTTCGCGAACGAGCTGGACGCCGGGCAGGTCTTCATCAACGGGATGACGACGTCCTACCCGGAGCTGCCGTTCGGCGGCGTGAAGCGCTCCGGGTACGGGCGCGAGCTGTCGGCCGACGGCATGCGCGCGTTCTGCAACGCCAAGACCGTCTGGGTGGGCTGACCGCCCGAGCGTCCTCGGTCCGCCGCGCGCGGCGGACCGAGGACGGTCTCACCGGACGGCCTGCGGGACCTTCCACGGGTTGTCGTCGCGCAGCGGCGGCGGCAGCAGGTCCTGCGGCCAGTTCTGGTACGCGACGGGCCGCAGGAACCGCTCCGTGGCGGCCGTGCCGACCGAGGTGGTGGAGGGCGCCGTCGTGGCCGGGTACGGCCCGCCGTGCTGCATCGCGTGCGTGACGGACACGCCGGTCGGCCACTGGTTCCACAGGACGCGGCCGCTCCGGCCCGCGAGCACGGCGGCGAGCGCCTCCAGCTCGCCGGCCTCCTCCGGCTCGGCGTGCAGCGAGGAGGTGAGCTGGCCGGGCAGCGCCGCCACGACGCCCGCGAGGTCGGCGAGGCGCTCGTAGGTGACGACGAGGCCGAGGGGCCCGAAGCACTCCTCCGCCGCGGCGTCGATGTCGGCCTGGAACGCCGCCAGGTCCATGGTGAGCAGGCGCGGGGTCAGCGCGTCCTCCTCCTGCGGCCAGACCAGGCGCCGCACGCCCGGCCGGGCGCCCAGGCTGCCCGCCGCGGCCAGGTATCCGGAGCTGATCCGCTCGTTGAGCATCGGCGCCCCGGCGGCCTCGCGCAGGCGCGCCGCGATGCCCTCCGCCAGTCCGGGCGGCGCGAACAGCAGGCCGGGGTTCGTGCAGAACTGGCCGGCCCCCAGCGTCAGGGACGCCGCGTACCCCCGGGTGATCTCCTCGGCGCGGGCCTCGGCGGCGCGGGGCGTCACCACGGACGGGTTCACGCTGCCCATCTCGCCGTAGAACGGGATCGGGACCGGCCGCTCCGCCGCGATCCTCGCGAGGGCGAGGCCGCCCCGCTGGGAGCCGGTGAACGCGGCGGCGGCGACGCCGGGATGCCGCAGGGCCTCGACTCCGGCGTCCTCGCCCTCGATGAGGGCGAACACGCCGTCCGGGAGCCCGGCGCCGGCGATCGCCTCGGCCGTCCGGCGGGACAGGCGGGGATGGCCGGGGTGCGCCTTGACCACGACGGGGCAGCCCGCCGCCCACGCCGACGCGGTGTCGCCGCCGGCGACGCTGAAGGCGAACGGGAAGTTGCTCGCCGCGAACACCAGCACCGGGCCGACGGCCGTCCGGCAGCGGCGCAGGTCCGGGCGCGGCCCGGTGGGCCAGTCCGGGTCGGGCCGGTCGATGCGGGCGTCGTAGAGGGCGCCCTCAAGGACCTGCTCGGCGAACAGCTTCAGCTGGAACGTGGTGCGGGTCAGCTCGCCGTTGAGGCGCACCTCGCCGAGGCGGCTCTCCTCGTCGGCGAGGGCGACCAGCTCGCCGCGGGCGGCCTCCAGCGCGTCCGCGACCGCCGCCAGGTGGGCGGCGCGTTCGGCCGGCGGCGACGCGGCCCAGCCCGGAGCGGCGGCGACCGCCGCGGAGACGGCCTGGTCGGGTGTCATGAGGTGCTCCCCTCGTCCTCGGTGTTCGGGGCCGTGCGGGCGGACCGCGGCGCCCGGTTCTCCACCGAGTTGCGGTACCCGTACAGCGCGTAGACGACCAGGCCGAGCACCATCCACACCGCGAACCGGACCCAGGTGATCCAGTCGAGGTTGGCGATCAGCCAGATCGAGAAGGCGATGCCGACGAGCGGCACCACCGGCACCCAGGGGGTGCGGAACGAGCGCGGCAGGTCGGGGCGGGTGCGGCGCATCACCATGACGGCGATCGCGACGACGATGAACGCCATCAGGATGCCGATGTTGGTGAGGTCGGCCGCCTCCTTGATGGGCAGCAGGCCCGCGATGACCGCCGAGCCGATCCCGACGAGCCAGATGACGCGGGTCGGGACCTGCCGCCGCGGGTGGTTGCGGGCGAAGTAGGCGGGCAGCAGGCCGTCGCGGCTCATCGAGAACCAGACGCGGGTGACCGCCAGCATGTTCGCGAGCGCGGAGGTGGTGATGCCGACGACGGCGCCGACCGCGACGACCGTGCCGAGACCGGTCAGGCCGACCGAGGCGAGCGCGCTGGAGAACGGGCTCTTGACGTCGATCTGCCGGTAGTCCTGCATGCCCAGCAGGACGATGCAGACCAGGAGGTAGATGACCGCGGCGATGGCCAGCGAGATGACGATCGCCTTGGGGAGCACCTTCTTGGCCTCGGCGCTCTCCTCCGCCGCCGCGCTCATGGCGTCGTAGCCGTAGACGGCGAAGAAGGTGGTGGCGGCCCCGGCGACGGCGCCGCCGATGCCGAACGGCAGGAACGGGCTGAAGTTGCCGGCCGAGACGTGGAACGCTCCCGCGACGATGACCAGCGCGACGATCGCGAGCTTGACCACGACGAGGATCGTCTCGAACCGCGCGGACTCCTTCGTCCCGCGCGACAGCACGAACGCCAGCAGCAGGCACAGCAGCGCCGCGAACAGGTCGACCTTGTGGCCGGCGCCGGTGCCGGGCGCGCCGAGCGCCCAGTCCGGGATGTCGAGGCCGATCTGGTCGAGGATGTAGGACAGGTAGCCGGAGATGGCGATCGCGACGACGGCGACGATCGCGGTGTACTCCAGCAGCAGGTCCCAGCCGATCGCCCAGCCGATCGCCTCGCCGAGCGCGGCGTAGGAGTAGGTGTAGGCGGAGCCGGCCTTCGGGATGGTGCCGGCGAACTCGGCGTAGCAGAGCGCGGCGGCGGCGCTGGCGATGATGGCGATCAGGAAGGAGATCATCACGCCGGGCCCGGCGTCGTCGTGGGCGACGACGCCGGCGAGCGAGAAGACGCCCGCGCCGACGAGCCCGCCGAGGCTGAGCGCGACGAGCTGCCACAGCCCCATGGTGCGGCGCAGGCCGCCCGGGGTCTCCTCCTCCGAGGAGTCGACGGGTTTCAGGCGGAAGACCCCGGCCCGGGTGAACAGCGCGGACCCGGCCGGGCCCCGCGGTGGTCGTGTTTTGGGCATGGCTTGGGACATGGAGGTCCCTCCCGACTGGTGCAGGGTGGGTGTGACGCGGCGGTCAGGGCCGCCGTGAAGGGCTCGGGAAGAGCCGGCCGGTCCCTCTCAGAGGACGAAGCCCTCGGGGAAGGGGTCGGCGGGGTCGAGCAGGTAGGTGGCGGTGCCGGTGATCCAGGCCCGCCCGGTGAACTCGGGGATCACCGCGGGCAGGCCGCCGGCGTCGGCGGTGCCGACCAGGCGCCCGGTGAACCGGGTGCCGATGAAGGACTCGTTGACGAACTCGGTGTGCAGCGGCAGCTCGCCCCGGGCGTGCAGCTGCGCCATGCGGGCGGAGGTGCCGGTGCCGCACGGCGACCGGTCGAACCAGCCCGGATGGATGGCCATCGCGTTGCGCGAGCGCCTGGCGTCCGACCCGGGCGCGAGGAACTGGACGTGCTTGCAGCCTCCGATCAGCGGGTCGGCCGGGTGGACGGGGCGGTCGGTCGCGTTGATCGCCTCCATGATCGCCAGCCCGGCCCGCAGGATGTCCTCCTTGCGGGCCCGGTCGAACGGCAGGCCGAGCGGCTCAAGGTCGGTGATGGCGTAGAAGTTGCCGCCGTAGGCCATGTCGTAGCGGACGTCCCCGAGCCCGGGCACCGCCACCACCGCGTCCCGCCGGAGCGCGAACGAGGCGACGTTGCGGAGCGTGACGTGCTCGGCGACGCCGTCGCGGACCGCGACGCGGGCCTCGACGAGGCCGGCCGGGGTGTCCAGCCGCACGATCGTCTCCGGCTCGGTCACCTCCACCATCCCGGTCTCGACCAGGACGGTCGCGACGCCGATGGTGCCGTGCCCGCACATCGGCAGGAACCCGCTGACCTCGACGTAGACGACGCCCCAGTCGGCGTCCGGGCGGGTCGGCGGCTGGAGCAGGGCCCCGCTCATCGCGGGGTGGCCGCGCGGCTCGTCCACCAGGAAGCGGCGGAGCCCGTCCAGGTGCCGCACGGCGTGGCGGCGCCGCTCGGCCATCGTGGCGCCCGGGATGGGCGCGACGCCGCCGGTGACGACGCGCGTCGGCATCCCCTCGGTGTGGGAGTCGACCGCGCTGATCGACCGAGCCGAGCGCATCAGGCGGCCCGCCGCCGCGCGAGGGCCTCGATCGCGCGGTCCATGTCGGCGGTGACGGCGGCGCGGTGCTCGGGGACGAGCGGGCCGCGCGGCGGGCGGCAGGGGCCGCCGTACCGGCCGACCTGCTCCATGCCGAGCTTGATCGCCTGGACGAACTCGGTGCGCGAGTCCCAGCGGAACGCGGCGACGAGCGGCTCGTACAGGGCGCGGGCCTCCTCCAGCTTCCCGGCGGTGGCCAGCTCGTACAGCAGCGCCGACTCGGCCGGGAAGACGTTGGGGAAGCCGGCGAACCAGCCCGTCGCGCCCATCAGCAGCGCTTCGAGGGTGACGTCGTCGGCGCCGGCGACGACCTCCAGGCCCGGGGCCGTCTCCCGGATCTCCAGCACGCGGCGGACGTCGCCGGAGAACTCCTTGACCGCCACGACGCCGTCGATCTGGGCGATCTCGGCGAGCAGCTCCGGGGTGAGGTCGACCTTGGTGTCGATGGGGTTGTTGTAGACCATGACCGGCAGGCCGACGGACGCCACGGCCTCGAAGTGCGCGATGATCTCGCCGCGGTTGGCCCGGTACATGGTGGGCGGCAGGCACAGCACGCCGTCGGCGCCGTCCTCGGCCGCGATCTGCGTCCAGTGCCGGGCCTGGTGGGAGCCGGGGCCGTGCACGCCGACCACGACGACGCCGTCCCGGCCGACCGCCTCGACGGCGGTGCGGGCGACGCGGCGGCGCTCGTCGTCGGTCAGCGAGGAGTACTCGCCGAGGGACCCGTTCGGGCCGACGCCGCGGCAGCCGTTGTCGACGAGCCAGCGGCAGTGCTCGGCGTAGCGGTCGTGGTCGACGGCGAGCCCGGCGGGGGCGGCGGCGTCCTCGCGGTAGGGCAGGGCCGTCGCCACGATGACGCCGCCGAGGCTCAGGGGCTTGCTGTCGCTCATCGGGCGCTCTCTTTCTTGTCGGGTGTGTCAACTGGAGGGTCCGCGAGCTCGCCGAGCCGGATGGGCTGGGCGACGGGCCGGCGGTGGGGGTCGCTCCCGCCCGCCCGGCCGCGGAGCAGTTCGGCGACCGCGGGGCCGCAGACGCGATGCCGAGGGTCCGGCCGGCGGCCTTCACGCTCAGGTGGTCGACCTCGACGATCATGTGCCGCTTCATCATCCCCTGCACCAA
>NZ_JBEUPA010000244.1:0-7720 GCF_040492065.1 Actinomadura sp. NPDC000929
GTCCATCTGGTCGCGGCTGAGGTTCATCAGGGCGACGATGTTCGCCCCGGTCTCCCTCAGGACCATCGGGACGTACTTCTCGTCGCACTCCAGCACGCCGTAGCGCGCGGACGGGGCGGACGCCAGCGCGGACACGTGCCCGGTCGGCATGTTCGCGCCGAACGCGTTGGTGGCGACCTCGCCGAGCGGCGTCATGGCCGAGGTGATCAGCCGGGTCGTCGTCGTCTTGCCGTTGGTGGCGCTGACGAGGACGAGCTTGCGGTCCTTGGCGAGCCTGGTCAGCAGCTCGGGGTCGAGTCGGAGGCCGACCCGGCCGCCGATCACCGAGCCGTCCCCGCGGCCCGCGATTCGGGACATCTTGGCGGCCGTACGACCGAGCGCGACGGCCAGCTGCGAACGCAGCGGAAGATCGCTCATGGACTCCGTCTTCTCTGGATGCGCCGGGAAACCGCTCCGAGCCTAGCCGCTGAGTGCGACGCTCGCGGCGCGCCCGGCGGTTCGAGGGACGTCCGTCACACCATTGGTGCACAATGTGAGCAGCATCACAACGATCCCGGTAAACCACTGGCAGCAATCTTGACCAGTACCAACATGTCGTGATTGCGTGCGACCTCCGACTGCGGTGCGCCGGATTACCAACCACGCGTCCAAGAACGGCGTCACCCACTACTTTTGTCGGGAGCCCCGCTGATGATCGCGGGGAGCGGTGCCCGCCCGGGCGGCGGGCCTGGATCGCAAGCGTGGACAAGCGGCTAAAAGGCGAGGTCTGAGCGATGCAGTGTCCGACGTGCGGGAATGACACGCCTGGGACGCTCGGCAAGTGTTCGCACTGCGAGGCGCCGATCGACGTGTACTCGGTCGGTCCCTCCGTCCCGCTGGCGTCGCCGGTCGCGGAGGCCGCCCCGGCGGGCGTCCCGGCCGGCGCCGACACGTTCGGCGACCGGACGATGACGGCCCCGCCGTCCTGGGCCTCCGGCCCGCAGGGCGCGCCCGAGCCTCCGGCGCAGCCGCCGATCCGGCTGTCGGCCGAGCCGCCGATCCGGCTGTCCGTGGAGCCGCCCGCGACCGCCTCGGCGCCGACGCCCGCCGTCGCGTCCCCGCTGCCGTCCCCCGACCCCGACGACACCGCGGCCTGGACGTTCGACCCCGACGCCGACGACGACTCCGGCGCCTTCGCCGCCCCGCCCTCGCAGCCCTCGTGGGCCGGCGGGCAGCAGGCGCCGCCCGCCGCGGAGCTCCCCGCCCCGGCCTCGGCGTCGAACCCGTTCGGTCTCCAGGACCAGGCCCCCCGCGCGGAGTCGATCGTCCCGGACTCGTGGTTCGCCCAGCCGCGCAAGCCCGAGGCGCCGGACGCCGACGCAACGCAGGCGTGGGGCCAGCAGCCCCCCGGCGGCCCGCAGTTCCCCGCCCTCCCCGACGCCGAGGCCACGCAGATCGCCCCCGCCGGAGCGCCGGGCCCGGCCATGCCCGGCAGCCAGGGCTTCGGCGACGACCTCGACCGGACGCGGATGGACCCCGGCTCCCCCATGGGGGCCCCCGCCCCGATGGGCGGCATGGGGAACATGGGCCAGCCCCCGATGCAGACGATGCAGATGCAGAACGGGCCCATGCAGCACGGCCCGATGCAGAACGGCCCCATGCACCAGGGTCCGATGGGCCCCGGGATGCAGCCCATGGGCGCGATGGGGCCGGGCGACCCCGCGTACGGCGGCTACCCGCCCGGCCAGTTCCCGCCCGGCGGACCGGGCGCGCCGGGCCAGGGCAAGAACGGGACGAGCAAGCCGCTGGTCGCCGCCGTGGCCGCGCTGGTCACGGTCGCGGTCGGCGCCGTCGCGTTCGTCGCCTGGCCGTCCGGGGACGACACGCCGGGGGGCGGCGACCCGTCTCCGGCGGCGTCCCAGAAGCAGGTCGCGCAGAAGAACGCGATCCCGCCCGAGATGAAGCAGCAGGCCGCCGTCCTCAACGGGATCCTCAACGACAGCGTCGACACCCGCCGCATCCTCGCCGGGGCGCTCGGCCGCGCCGGCAAGTGCAAGACGCTGCCGCAGGCCATCCAGGGATTCCAGACGGTCGCGCAGCGCCGCACGAACCAGATGCGCCGCACGCAGGGCCTCAAGGTCGACAAGCTGGCGAACGGCGAGCGGCTGCGCGGCTCGCTGCACCAGGCGCTGGGGGCCTCGCTCCAGGTCGACCAGGTGCTGCTGAAGTGGGCGCAGGCGAACCAGCGCAAGTGCAAGGGCAAACCGCGCCCGAGCGCCGCGCAGGTTCCCGGACGCGCCGACGCCGAACGGCGCGCGACGGCCTCGAAGAAGCAGTTCGTCGTCCTGTGGAACCCGGTCGCGCAGAAGACCGGTCAGCCGCAGCGGAGCTGGAAACGGGTGTAACGGTCGGTCACGCAGTATTCTCTGACCGTTCGAACTCACCGGGCAGGGGGCCGTCATGCGGTGTCCGAACTGCGGAACCGACTCCGCTTCTGGGTCGCCCAGGTGCGCGCGATGCGACGCGCCCCTCGTCACGCCTGGCACGGGCGACGCGGCGGCCTGGACCAACGCGGCCGGGGCAGGCGACGCGACGGTCCAAGACGAGACCGTCCGCGACCCGTTCACCGCGCCACCGGGCGGCGGGGCGCCAGACGCGGACGACGCCACCGTCCAAGACGACCCGTACCGCTCCCTCTACAGCGGTACCCCGTACGGAGCTCCGTCGGGCAGTGCCCCGCAGGCCGGAAGCCCGCCCGACGCTGACGACCCGACCATCCAGAACGACCCGTACCGCGCCCCGTACAGCGGCACCCCGATGGGCAGCCCCCCGCCGAACGCGGACGACGCCACCGTCCAAGGCGCCCAGTACGGCGGCGGGGCGCCGGGTGAGAGCGCCCCAGGCGGGGTGCCGGTGCCGTGGGAACCGGCGCCGCCGCCGTGGGCCGACCAGAGCCCCGTCCAGTGGGAGGCGCGGCCCGACCACACGCTGCACATGCCGCCCGCCGAGGAACGGACGACGCATCTCTCCCCCGAGCCGTGGGCCGAACCGTGGTCCGAACCCGCGATCTGGCAGCCGCCCGCGCCGCCGAAGCGCAGCACGATGCCCTACTTCCTGGGCGCGGCGGGCGTCGTCCTCCTGATAGGGGTCGCGCTGGGGATCGTGTTCTGGCCGAGCGGATCGAACTCGTCGCCCCCCGCGGCCTCCGGCCCGTCCACGGGCCAGAGCCAGGGCGTCGCGTCCGCGTCCGACAGCCCGACGAGCGAGGGCGACCTCGACGCGCAGGCCCGCGCCGTCAACGACCTGCTGGAGGAGATGGGCGGGACCCGCTCCGAACTCGGCACCGTCGTCACCCAGGGCTGCCCGGTCAGCGGCGTGCGGCGCGTCCTCGACGCGCGCCGCGGCGAGCTGGAGAAGGCGCGGGCCCTGGAGGTGAGCGCGCTCCTCGACGGCGAGGAGATGAAGGCCGCGCTCGTCCGCGCCCTTGAGGCGTCGACGGAGTCGAACCAGCGCTACCTCGCGGGCGCCCCCGGCTGCCCGTCCGAGAGCGAGGTGGCCGACGTCAACCAGCGCGCCAGCTCCGCCAAGAACGAGTTCATCGGCTACTGGAACGTGGTCGCGGAGAAGGCGGGCCTCCCCACCCGCACCGAGAGCGACATCTGAGTCATTCGGCCTGGGGGCTGAGGAACGCGAGCCCCTTGGACGGATCCTCGAACGGTGTGACGAAGCGGTCGTACCAGCTCAGGACGGGCTCCAGCCATCCGGTGACGCGCATCGTCCCGGCGACGTGGTCGATCTGCTCGTCCTCGTCGAACCCGATCGCGACGACGGCCAGGTCCTTGAAGAAGCCCGACTGGTCGTCGTCGCCGTAGAGGGCGGTCGCGGCGATCGGACGGTTGCGTTCCAGCTCCATCGACAGCGGGTGGCGGCGCAGGGCGCGGAGCCGGTGGCCGAGCTTGGCGTCCGGCGGCTGCTTGAGGCCGGGGAGCTGGTAGTCCAGGGGCGGCGCGAGGGCGTGCTTGTCGGGCGCGCCGCCGCCGTAGGGAAAGAGCCTGTCGAGCTCGTGCAGCCACCTGACCTGCGGAACCACCCACTGCGGGCCGGGGGAGGCGCCCGGCGCGCCGCCGCCGAGCAGCCGCTGCGCGACCTCGGCGACGGCGGCGGTGAGGTCGGCCGGCGGGTAGGCGGTGCGCAGCCCCCGCGACCGCCGCGACACCGCCCGTTCGAGGACGGTCGCCAGCGCGCACTCGCGGAGCCGGGGCGTGAGCCGCGACCAGGCGCGCCCCAGTTCGGGCGGGACCGACGGGATCGGGCGGTTCGCCACATGCGCCAGGACGAGCGTGTCGGCCCACAGGCGCAGCCACGCCCAGTCGGCATGGCCCGCGATCAGGTCCGCCTCGCGCAGCTCGTACAGGGTGCACGCGCGCCCCGAACGGCACTCGCAGCCGCACGCCGCCGACCGCCGGCCGTCCACGGGCGGGGGCGGGCCGGGCAGCTCCGCCTCGCGGCCCTCGCCGAGCGGCACCCGCACGCGCAGCGGACGGTCCATGCCGTCCGCGAACACGGCGGCGACGCCCGGACGCAGCGACACCACCTCGCGGGACTGGTCGCCGTCCAGGTTCATCGCCGCGCCGACCTGGTGCCGGTCGTCGAACGCGGGCAGCCGGTGCACCACCTTGAGCGCCGTGTTCTTGATGACGTCCGGGACGAGCTTCGTCGGGATCTGCTCGGCGACGATGATGCCCTCGCCGTACGCGCGGATCTCGGCGAGCATCCCGGCGAACAGCTCGACGGCGTGGGAGCTGCCGCGCTCGGGCCCCCGGTTGCGCAGCAGCCGGTGCGCCTCCTCGATCACGATGACGTGCCGCAGCGCCGACCCCGTGGCGCGGTCGCGCCTGCGCTCCCGCATCCGCAGGTGCTCGACGATGCGGATGATGAGCGTCCCCATGAGGAACGCCTTGTCCTCGTCGTTCGCGACGTCCTCGATGGCGAGCACGATGTTGTCGCGGAGCATCCCGCCGATGTCGGCCGGGTGGCCGCCCTCGAAGAACCGTCCGGCCGAGCCGATGCGCAGGGACCGCAGCCGCACGTCCACGAACCCCTGCACGTCGGCCATCAGCTCGCGGCCGTAGCCCACGTCCTGGATGACCTGGAGCGCCGCGTTCTGCAGCTGCTCCAGCGTCGGCACGGCGGGCTCGATGAGCGACCCGGGCACGCCCCCGCCCGTCACCACGTCCCACCCGTTGTTCTCGTAGACGCGCTGCAGCGCCTGCGCCATGATCTGCGGGAACGGCTCCTCGGCGTCGAACGCGGCCTGGAACAGCGCCCGCACCATGTCGATGTGCGCCTGGACGGGGTAGCCCGGCTCCGGCGCGAGCGGGTTCACCGACAGCGGCACCGAGTCCGGGTCCGAGGGGTTGACGACCGTGACGGGCCCGCCGAGGTCCTGGATGCGGCCCGCCATCGCCGCGTACTCCGACTTCGCGGGCTCGATCGCCAGCCACGGCACGCCCGCCCGGGTGAGCTGCTCCAGCAGGTGCCGGACCGTCTGCGACTTGCCCGCGCCGGTCGCGCCCGTGACGAACACGTGCCGGTTGATGGTCGAGCGGGGCACGGCGAACCGCCCGACCTCGCGGTCCTGGCCGTCCAGGATGGCGCCCAGCTCGATCTGCGCCTCCCCGCTCGCCGGGGCCGTCTCGGACGTCACGTCGAAGTACCCGGCGTCCAGCACCCGCAGCCCCGGCACCTCCCGCCGCGGCAGCCCGGCCAGCGCCGCCAGCGCCCCGGCCGTCGCGACGAACGGGAACCGCTGCTCCGCCTCGCTCATCGGCCGCACCTGAGCGGGCGCCGTCCCCGGGCCCAGCATCTCGGCGAACGACCCGCTCCCCTGCCCCGACCTCAGCCGGTACGGATGGTGCCCCAGCTCCATGGACCCGACCAGCACGGGCGCGATCTGCCCCAGCTCCGCCTGCGACGCGGCCCCGGCCACCACCCGGACCTGCCAGAGCCCGGCCTCGCGGAACGCGTCCAGCTCGGCGAGCCTCCGGTCGGCCCGCGCCACCGCGAGCCGCGCATGCTCGTCCTCACCCCGCCGCAACATCCGCAACTCGTGGTGCAGCTCGCGCATCTCGGCGTCGACCAGCCGCTCGTCGCACGGATCGGCGACCACGAACCACCCGAACGGCCGCTCCATCAGCGTGACGAGCGTCGACTCGAACAGCCCCGGCCCGGCCCCGGACCCCTGCGGCGCGAGCCGTCCCGGACACCGCGTCCACTCCATCCGCTCGGCCTGCCGCAGCCACCCGTCCCCGATCGGCACGCCCCGCGCCCCGCTGGGGAACAGCAGCCCGTGCGTCTCCGCCCCGGCCTCGGGCGTCCCGATCGGCCCCGCGTTGGTGATCAGCTCCAGCGGCGCCCCGCCGCCCGCCGACAGCCACCCGACGACGAACGGCCTCCCCGACCGCGCCGCCGACAGCGCCGCGGGCAGCACGCTCACGAAGTCCCACTCCGCGGACGCCTCCCGCTGCGGCACCGGAATCGCCTGGATCCGGTACCAGGGCCCCGGCAACACGAACGGCGCCCCCTGCACAGCGACCGGCGGCCCGCCCTGCGCCACCCCACCACCCCACCCGGAAGGCGGCCGGCCAGCACGAGACGAACCAGGGGGCATAGTCACCCCAGCATCCAACCCCGCCCCCACCCCCCACGCCAATGCCCGTCAAGGAAGAACCCGCCCTGGCGAGCGAAGTGCGCGGCGCCACGCCAGGACGCCGGGACGAACGCGATCCATGAGCAAGGCGCAACCGCGCGGCACGAGGTAAAGGATTTGCTACACTCCCGGTGTGGAGGAGTGGGAGATCCGCGTCACCAACGACTTGCTCGCCTGGCTCAACACCCTGGATGAGCGGTCCAAGGCCCAGGTCGTGGATGCCATCGATCGTCTCGCCGAGGCCGGTCCGGCGCTGGGTCGCCCGCTCGTGGACCGCATCGAAGGCTCCCGTCTGCACAACCTCAAGGAATTGCGACCGGGGTCGGCGGGCCGCTCAGAAATCAGACTCTTATTCGTATTCGACCCGTGGCGCTCGGCCATCTTGCTGACCGGTGGCGACAAGTCGGGCAACTGGTCAGGCTGGTACAAAGAGGCCATCCCCCGCGCTGAAGACTTGTACGAGGAGTATTTGAAGGAACGTCAGGTCGAGGAGGAGCAGCGATGACGAACTTTCCCAAGTGGAGCGAGGTCCGCGCCGAGGTCGTCGCAGCAGCGGGCGGCGAGGAGGCCGTTACCGAGGCCCGCAAACGCAATCAGGCCTACATCGACGGCCACCGGCTCGCCGAACGCCGCAAGGCCGTCGGCCTGTCCCAGAGCGAGGTCGCCAGCAAGATGGGCGTGACCAAAAGCCGCGTCTCCCAGATCGAACGCGGCGAGGTCTCCACAGTCGACGCCATTGCCCGCTACGTCCAAGCCCTCGGCGGGCAGATCCAGATCTCCGCAGTGTTCGGCGACGACCAGTACATCTTGCGCGGCGCAGACACTGACGCCGCCTGACTCACCTGCACCCACGCCGCTGCCCGTCCCGGGGGGCCTGGAAGGCGCCCGGCAGAGCGTTCCTCGCCGTCGTGGACGACGGGCGCTTCACCGAAGCCGCGGACCGCCTGGGCATGACCCAGCAGGCGGTCTCCAAGCGGATCGCCAAGCTCGAAGCGGCCCTCGGCGTCCCCCTCCTGCACCGCTCCCGCACCG
>NZ_JBEUPA010000245.1:0-7698 GCF_040492065.1 Actinomadura sp. NPDC000929
CGCGGCGGCGTCCGCCGGGCGGTCGCCGAACCCGACGGCGGCCGCGCGCAGCGGCGTGTGCGCGACGAGCGCGGCCACGTTCACGGCGGGGCGCGCGGCGTCGAGCGCGGCCAGGTAGCCGGGCAGGTCGGCCCAGTCCCAGCGGACGGACGGGTCCAGGTCGAGGTAGCCGGCGGCGGCGCGCAGCGCCTCCCGGTCGTCTCCGGCGGCGACGGGCGCGACGCCGAGGCCGCAGTTGCCGACCACGACGGTCGTGATCCCCTGCCGGACGGCGCTGTGCGCCTCGGGGGACGACAGGAGGGTCAGGTCGGAATGGGTGTGCACGTCCACGAAACCCGGCGCGACGACGTGACCGGACGCGTCGATCGTCCGGGCCGCGGGGCGCCCGGCCAGGTCGCCGATCCCCGTGACCCGCCCGCCGGTGACGGCGACGTCCGCGCGGACCGGCGCGGCCCCGGTGCCGTCGGCGAGGGTCCCGCCGGCGATGAGCAGATCGATCATGGCGCGGCCGGCTCCGGGCGCAGCCGGAACGTGGCCCCCACCTCGACCGGGCTGCCCGTGGGCAGGGCGGCGACGCCGAGCGCGACCCGCGCGTGCCGCCCGGCGCCGTCACCGAGCACCTCGGTGAACAGGGCCGTCGCGGCGTCGGCCACCAGATGCTGGTCGGTGAACCCGGGCGCGGACGCGACCCACACCGAGACCGCCTCGACATGCGCGACCGCGCCGAGCCCGCCGTCACCGGACAGCTCGTCCCGGACGGCGGTCAGGACGTTGCGGGCGCACTGCCGCGCGCAGGCGCGGGCGGTGTCGAGCGCGACCTCGTCTCCCACGCGGCCCTCGGCGAGCAGCCTTCCGTCGCGGACGGCGACCTGGCCGGAGGCGATCAGGATCTCCCCCGAGCGACGCGCCGCGGCGACGGCCGGGCGCTCCCCCGCGGGCCCCGGGTCCGTGGAGGCGGCGGCCAGGCGCTGGTCGGCGTCGTGCATGGTGACTCCTTCGATGGCGGGTCGGACGGTGGCGGGGTCAGGCGGTGGCCGGTTCGGCGAAGTGGCAGGCGGTCGGATGGCCGGCGCCGGCGTGGGCGACGAGCGGCGGCGTCTCGGTCGCGCAGATGTCGCGCGCCTTCCAGCACCGGGTGCGGAACCGGCAGCCGGAGGGCGGGTCGATCGGGCTCGGCACGTCCCCGGTCAGCATGATCCGCTCGCGTCCGCCGCGGGCGCCGGGACGCGGGCGCGGCACGGCCGACAGGAGCGCCTGCGTGTAGGGGTGCGCGGGACCGCCGAAGATCTCCTCGCGGGTGCCGCGCTCCACGATCGTCCCGAGGTACATCACGGCGATCTCGTGCGAGACGTGCCGCACCACCGACAGGTCGTGCGAGATGAACAGGTACGCCACGCCCAGCTCGCGCTGGAGCTCCCGCAGCGTGTTGACGACCTGCGCCTGGATCGAGACGTCCAGGGCGCTGACCGGCTCGTCCAGCACGAGGACCTTCGGGCCGAGGGCGAGCGCGCGGGCGATCCCGATGCGCTGGCGCTGCCCGCCGGAGAACTCGTGGGCGTACCGGCGGGCGTGCGAGGGCGCGAGCCGCACCATGTCGAGCAGCTCGGCGACCCGCTCGGGTCCCCCGTCCCCGTAGCGGCCCTGGACGCGCAGCGGCTCGGCGACGATGTCGTGCACGGTCATCCGCGGCGACAGCGACGCGTACGGGTCCTGGAACACCAGTTGCAGGTCGCGGCGCAGGGCGCGGAGCTCGGCGCCGCGCGCGCGGGTGACGTCCCGCCCGGCCACGACGATCCGGCCGGCGGTGGGCTCCAGCAGCCGCACCGCCATCCGCCCCGTGGTCGTCTTGCCGCAGCCCGACTCGCCGACGAGGCCGAGCGTCCGCCCGGCGCGCAGGGAGAAGTCGACGCCGTCGACGGCGTGGACGCTGCCGGTCCGCCTGCGCAGCGGCCCCGACCGCACCGGGAAATGCCTGGTGAGGCCGGTGACGCCGAGGACCTCGTCCGGTACGGTCATCGGTCGCCTCCCTTCTCCCCGCCGGGCGGGGCCATCTCGTGGTGGAAATGGCAGGCGCTCGCGCGCCCGGGACCGGACTGGGCCGGTTCGGGGCGCTCCACCCGGCAGCGGTCCCGCGCCATCGGACAGCGCGGCGCGAACGCGCACCCCCGCGCGATCTCGCCCGGCGCCGGCGGCGCACCGGGGATCGGGGTCAGCTCGCCGGCGTCGCCGTCCAGCGCGGGCAGGCTCTCCAGCAGCCCCCGCGTGTAGGGGTGCCGGGGCGAGTCGAAGATCGCCTCGACGGGGCCGTGCTCGACGACCCGCCCCGCGTACATCACCGCGACCCGGTCGGCGAGCTCGGCGACCACGCCGAGATCATGGGTGATCAGCACGGTGGCGGCGCCCGTCTCCCGCCGGGTCAGCCACAGCAGGTCCAGGACCTGGGCCTGGACGGTCACGTCCAGCGCGGTCGTCGGCTCGTCCGCGATCAGCAGGTCGGGGTCGTTGGCGATGGCCATCGCGATCATCGCGCGCTGCCGCATCCCGCCGGAGAACTCGTGCGGGTACTGCTTCAGCCGCCGCTCCGCGCCCGGCACCCCGACCAGGGTCAGCAGCTCGGCGGCGCGCTCGCGCGCCTGCGAGCGGGACATGCCCGGCCGGTGCAGCCGCAGCGCCTCGCGGATCTGCGCGCCGACCGACAGGACGGGGTTCAGCGCGGTCATCGGATCCTGGAAGATCATCGCGATCCGGCCGCCGCGCAGCCGGCGCAGCTCGCGCGGGGGCATCGCGCGCAGGTCGGCCCCGTCGAACACGACGCGTCCCGACACGACCCGGCCCGGCGGCCTGACCAGCCCGAGCGCGGACATCGCCGTGACGCTCTTGCCCGATCCCGACTCGCCGACCACGCCGAGCGTCTCGCCCGGCGCGACGGTGTACCCGGCGCCGTCCACGGCCCGGACGGTCCCCTCGTCGCCGGCGAACTCGACGACCAGGTCCTCGATCTCCAGCAGCGGGCGTCCGTCCGCGCGCCCCGGGGTCTCCCGCGGGGTCGCCTTCCCGGCGGGCGCGCTCATGTCCGTCCCCCCGGCGTGACGGCGTCGCGGAGCCCGTCCCCGACGAAGTTGACGGCGAGGACCGTCACGGCGATCGCCACGCCCGGCGGTATCCACAGCCACGGCATCGTCTGGATCAGCGTCAGGTTCTGCGCGTCGTTCAGCATGTTCCCCCAGCTCGCCTGCGGCGGCCGCACGCCGAGCCCGAGGAAGGACGCGGTGGTCTCCAGCATGATCGCCTGCGCGACGGCCAGGGTGCCGGTCACGGTGACCGGCGCCAGCGCCGCGGGGACGATGTGCTTGCGGATCAGCCACCACGCGTTCGCCCCGCTCGCCTCGGCCGCCTGGATGTACTCGCGGTCGCGCAGCGACAGCGTCACGCCCCGCACCACCCGGCCCGCGACCGGCCACTGCGTCAGCCCGATGGCGACGATCAGCACGGTCACGCTCGGCCCGACGATCCCGGCGAGCACCAGGATCACCACGACGGTCGGGAACGACATGACGATGTCGGCGATCCGCATGATCACGTTGTCGGCCACGCCGCCGAACAGCCCGGACACCGAGCCGAACAGCGTGCCGACCACGACCGCGCCGAGCGCGGCGGCCAGGCCGACCAGCAGCGACACCCGTCCGGCGTGCAGGGTGCGGGCGAACACGTCGCGGCCGGAGGTGTCGGTGCCGAACCAGTGCGCGCCGGACGGGGCCTCGCGGACCGCGTCCAGGTCCACCGCGTTCGGATGCGCGGCGATCAGCGGCGCCAGCAGCGACGCCAGGACGACCGCGCCGAGCACGGCGCTCCCGGCGACGGCGAGGCGGTTGCGGCGGAACCGGCGCACGGCGCGCGCCCGGGGCGAGGCGGAGCCGGCGCGGCCCTCGCCGCCCCGCCCCTTCCCGGGCGGCGCGGCCTTCCCCTGACGGGGCCTTCTCAGCTTCTCGGCCGGCGCGCCGGCGGGCGTCGCGGTCATCGCAGGCTCACTCTCGGGTCGACGACGGCGTACAGCACGTCCGCGATCAGGTTGCAGAGCAGCACCAGCACCGCCACGTACAGCGCGAACCCGACGATCACCGGGTAGTCGTGCTGGCCGATCGAGCTGACCGCGAGCTGCCCCATGCCGGGCCAGGCGAAGACCTGCTCGATCACCACCGCGCCCGCCAGCATCTGCGGGATCTGGTACATCACCACGGTGATCAGCGGGATCAGCGCGTTGCGCAGCGCGTGCCGCAGCACGACGCGGGCCCGGGACGCGCCCTTGGCCTCGGCCGTGCGGACGTAGTCGGCGCCCAGCTCGTCCACCAGGCCGCCCCGCACGTAGCGGGTGAACGGCCCGGCGGTGACGAACGCCAGGATCAGCCCCGGAAGGATCAGGTGCCGGAGCTGGTCGGCGGGGCCGCCGCCGCCCGGAGTGGTCATCCCGGCGGACGGCAGCACGCCCCACTTCAGGGAGAACAGGTAGATCCCTACGATGCCGAGGAAGAACGGCGGCACCGACACCGCGGCCAGGCCGAGGACGGTGGCGCCGTAGTCGACCGCGGTGTTGCGGCGCACCGCGGCGGCGACGCCGAGCGCGATCGACACCGCGAGCGCGACCACCAGGGCGGCGCTCATGAGCTGCAGTGTCGGCCCGACCCGCTCGCCGAGCACCGCCGAGACGGGGCGGTGCCCGACGTAGGAGTAGCCGAAGTCGCCGTGCAGCGCGCCCGAGAGCCAGTGGCCGTACTGGACGACGACGGACCGGTCCAGGCCCAGCTCGTGCCGTTTGGCCTCGATGAAGGCGGCGCCGCCCCCGCGCATCTGCTCGGGGTCGACCATCATGCGGACCGGGTCGCCCGGCGCGACCCGCACCAGTACGAAGATCCCGACGCTGATCAGCAGGAACACGAGCGCGTTCACCAGCAGGCGCCGGACGACATAGGCCGCCACGCCTCACCCCCTCTCGTCGGTGCCGGCCGGGGCCGGGGCGAGCGGCCCCGGCCCCGGGCCGGTCAGCTCAGCTTCCAGTTCGCGAAGTCCCAGGTCCCGACCTCGTTGGTCGGCAGGCCGCACGGCTCGAAGCCCGACAGGCGCGTCCGGTAGGCCCAGACCGCGTCCGGGTTGTAGAGCCACAGGTACGGGACCTGCGCGTTCTCGACCCCGGCGGCCTGCTGGAACAGGCTCGTGCGCTGCGCCGGGTCGGCGACCGCGTCGGCCCGGGACAGCAGGCCGTCCAGCTTCGGGTCGCAGAAGCGGCCGATGTTGCCGCCCGCGGGGTAGCCCTGGTCGCAGGCGTCGATGGTCGCGACGGTGGACGGCTCGGTCGCGTAGTTGCCGCCGCCGAACAGCGCCATGTCGAACGACTTCTTCTCGTAGGAGGAGAGCAGCTCGTCCGCCTGCACCTGCTTGAGCTCCACGTTCACGCCGACGGCCTTGAGCTGGCTCTGGATCACCGTCACGGCGGTGTCGCGGTCGCGCTGTCCGGGGATCCACGACAGCGTGACGGGCTTGGAGCCGTCCCAGCCGGCGGCGGCGAGCAGGCTCTTGGCCTTCCCGGGGTCGTAGGCGTAGGCCTCCTTCGCCGACGCGCCGGCGTCCCCGTAGAAGCTGGAGTTCACGACCGTGCCCGCCCCGCCGAGCACCTTGCCGACCAGGCCCTCGCGGTCGATCGCGGTGAGGAGGGCCTGCCGGACGCGCGCGTCCTTGAACCGGCCCTGGGTCTGGTTGAGCGCGATCCGGGTGTAGCCGGGGCTCTTGGCCGAGACCACCTTGACGCCGTCCATCTTCCTGACGGTCGGAAGGTCGGTCGGCGAGACCTGGGTGAGGTCCATCTCGCCGGTGCGCAGCTGCGCGGTGGCCACGTCCGAGGTCACCGGCTTCAGGTACACCTTCTTGATCGACACCGGTTCCCGGAAGTGGGGGTTGGCCTTCAGCTCCACGTACTGGTCGGTCTTGTAGTCGACGAAGGTGAACGCCCCCGAGCCCACGGCCGGCTTGGTGAAGAACCCGTTGTCGCCGAGCCCCTTCGCCGGGACGCCGCCGAGGACGTGCTCCGGCAGGATCGGGGTGCCGCCGATCAGCCCGGGCAGGCCCGCCGCCGGCCGCGTCGTGGTGATCTTCACGGTGGCTGCGTCGGGCGCGGTCACCCCCGCCAGCGAGTCGGCCTTGCCGTCCGCCAGGGCCTTCGCGCCGGTCACCGCGGCGAACTTGCCCGCCTGGGCGCTGCCCGTCGCCGGGTCGGCGAGGGCGGTGTAGGTGAAGACCACGTCCTTGGAGGTGAGCGGCTTGCCGTCGCTCCACTTCAGGCCGGGCTTCAGCTTGAAGGTGATCGTCTTGGCGTCGCCGGACACCTCCGGCGCCGCGGCGGCCAGGTGCGGCTTCAGCCCGTAGGACGCGTCCGCGCCGTACAGCGAGTCGAAGACGAACGACATGACGAGCTGGTCGGGGCCGTTGTTCGGCGCGAGGGGGCTGAACGTCTTCGGCTTCTGGTAGAGGTACATGTTCAGCACGCCGGCATCGCCGCCGGAGGACTTCTGCGTCGGGTCGGAGCTGCAGGCGGCGAGCGCGGCTGCCGCGAGGGCGCCGCCCAGCACGGCCGCGACGGCCCGCCGGGTCGCGCCGGCCGTCGGTCTGCCGGAACGAATGGTCATTGACTTGCCTCTTCTCGGCGGTGGCCGGGAGCGCGCCCGGCCACTGGTCCGCTCAGCGGACGCGGTTCACCAGGCTTCCGAGCCCGCTCACGCGCACGGTCATCTCGTCGCCTGCGGACAGGAACTCCCCCGATGCCAGTCCCACCCCGGACGGCGTGCCGGTGTAGAGCACGTCGCCGGGCTCCAGCGTCATCAGCCGGGACGCGAACGCCACCAGCTCCGCGACGCTGAAGATCATTTGACCGGTGTCGCCGTGCTGCCGGACCCGCCCGTTGACCTCCAGGGTCACCTCGAGCTTCTGCGGGTCGGGCACCTCGTCGGCGGTGACGAGGTAGGGGCCGAGCGCGGCGAACCCGTCGAGCCACTTGCCGTTCAGCCAGTCGAAGAACGCGACCGCCGGGTCGGCGGTGTCGCGCTCGTGGCCGTAGTCCATCCGCCGCGCCGACACGTCGTTGCCGACGGTGTAGCCGGCGACGTGGGCGAGGGCGTCCTCGACGGGGATGTCCCTGCCGCCGCTCCCGATGACCGCGACCAGTTCCGCCTCCCAGTCGACGCTCGGGCTGACGGACGGCAGCGCGATCTCCTCGCCGGGTCCGCTGACGGAGGTGGCGGGCTTGATGAACAGCCGCGGCGAGATCCGCGCCTTGTCGATCGGCTCCCCGCCCGTCTCGGTCACGTGCTCCTGGTAGTTGGCGGCGACCGCGAGGACCTTGCCGGGACGCAGCAGCGGCGCGAGGAGGGTCACCTCGTCCAGGGCGCGGGCCCGCTCGCCGGACGGCACCGAGCCGGGTCCGCCGCCGGCCAGCGCGGCGACCACGGGTGAGAGGTCCCCGGGCCCGAGGTCGGTGACGCGGCCGCCGTCGACGACCTCGCCGTGGCGGACCGTGCCGTCCGGCAGGCGGTACGTCGCGAACTTCATGGTTCAGACCTCCGGGGAGTCGATCGGCACGGGCGTGCCGAGGGCGGCGACCTTGGGCCACCGCCACACCCGGGGACCGGCGGGGGGCATCTCCGAGGACGGGAA
>NZ_JBEUPA010000246.1:0-7369 GCF_040492065.1 Actinomadura sp. NPDC000929
CTCCGCCAGAACTGGAACGAGGACAAACGCTGGCAGCCCACCTGGAACGACGACCAACGCCACCAGGGCTACGCAGGCTGGAAGAAGGCCGTCGAGCGCACGTACGGCTGGGTGGAGGTCGACTGAGAAGGGTGTCGCGCGGGGAAGGGCCGTGGTGCTTCTTCGCGGGAATCAGATGATCTAGATTCGCCGAGACGGCGCCGTCCCGGCCGGGGCGGTCTCCGCCGCCGGCCCGTCCGAGAGGATCCGCATGCCCAGCCGCACCGCCGCAGCCGCCCTCACCGCCGCCGGGACGCTCGCCCTCGCGGGCGCCGGAGCGTTCGCCGCCGCCTCCGCGCAGGCCGCGCCCGTCCCGCCGCAGGCGCCGAGCGCCCAGCGGGCGGCGGTCGACTTCACCGGGATCGTCGCGCTGAGCAACTGCTCGGGCTCCCTCGTGCGCGGGGCGCGGTCGCGGGACGCCGACGCCGCGCTGGTGCTGACCAACGGCCACTGCCTGGAGTCGGGCATGCCGGACGCCGGCGAGGTGATCGTGGACCGCAGGTCGTCCCGGACGTTCACGCTCCTCGACCGGACGGGCGGCCGGAGCCTCGGCACCCTCCAGGCCACCAGGGTCGAGTACGCGACGATGACCGACACCGACGTGACCGTGTACCGGCTCGACACGACCTACGCGGCGATCCAGAAGCGCTACGGGATCCCCGCTCTGCGCCTGTCGACGGCCCGGCCGCACGACGGGACGCCGATCCGGGTCGTGTCCGGCTACTGGCGGAAGATCTACGGCTGCAGGACGGACGCGACCGTCTACCGGCTGCGCGAGGCCGACTGGACGTGGAAGGACTCGATCCGCTACAAGCCGGAGTGCCAGACCGTCCACGGGACGTCCGGGTCGCCGGTCATCGACGCCCGGACGCGCCAGGTCGTCGGCGTCAACAACACCGGCAACGACGACGGCGAGCGCTGCACGCTCAACAACCCGTGCGAAGTCGACCGCGCCGGGAACGTCACCGTCCGGAAGGGCGTCCACTACGGGCAGCAGACGTACCTGCTCGCCCGCTGCCTGGGCCAGGGCAACGACGTCGTGCTGGGCGGGGCGTGCGCGCTGCCCAGGCCCTGACGGGCAGCGGGCGGGCGGTCACCCCTCCGCCAGCAGCCCGGTGCGGAGCCGGTCGAGGGTCGTGCGGATCAGCCGGGAGACGTGCATCTGGGACAGGCCGATCTGCTCGGCGATCTGCGTCTGCGTCCGGTTCCCGAAGAACCGCAGGAGCAGGATCGTGCGCTCGCGCTCGGGCAGGTCGTCGATGAGGGGCTTGAGGGCGTGGCCGTCGATGAAGGCCTCCAGCGCCGGGTCCTCGGACCCGAGGTACTCGCCGACGGTGCCGGCCTCGCCGTCCGGCGTCCCGTCGGCCGGCGCCTCCAGCGACAGCGGCCGGTAGGCGTCGCAGGCGATGATGACCTCGACCGTCTCGTCCTCGGTGACGCCCATGATCGCCGCGGTCTCCGCGGTCGTGGGGGAGCGGCCGTGCTCGCGGGTGAACTCCTGGACGGTGCGGTGCAGGACCGGCCGCAGTTCCTGGATGCGGCGCGACACCCGGATGCCCCAGGTCTTGTCGCGGAAGTGCCGCTTCACCTCACCGGTGACCACCGGGTAGGCGTAGGTGACGAACCGGTCCCCGACCGCGGGGTCGAACCGGTTGATGGCCTTGACCAGGCCCAGGTAGGCGACCTGCTGGAGATCGTCCTGCGGCTCGCCCCGGTTGGCGTAGCGGCGCGCCACGCCGCGGACCAGGGGCTTGTGCAGGTCGACGATGCGTTCGCGCAGCCTTTCCCGCCGCGGGTCGGTCGTCTGGAGCCGGTTCATTTCCTTGAGAAGCGTCTCGGTCTGTCCGTCGTCGAACCGGCCGGTGGACTCCGCCCACGGCATACGCGCTCCCTTCCAGCGGGGCCGGCGAGGGTAGGAGGAACGTTCGGTCACGTCCCACTACCCTGGGAAGTCCCGGTCACACGGTGCCGGTAGGCTCGAATCGACCCGGAGACGGGGAAACGGCGGTGGGGCCCGCCGTGCCTGGACGGCGAACCGCGGAACGTTCCGCCAACGGTCCCTACCGGTGAGTGCGTCGTGGCTACTGGTAGGAGTGTGCACCCGTGAACGGCCGTCCCGTCGATCCCGATGTCGACCTGCATGTTCCGAGGCAGCGGTCCGAGCTGCGCGAGGCGCCGTGGGGAGTCCTGGCGGCGATCGCGGCCGGCGGGGCCCTGGGGGCGCTGGCCCGGCACGGGCTCGGCAACGCGTTCCCCCACCGGGCGGGAGAGTTCCCCTGGGCGATCTTCTGGGTGAACGTCTCGGGCTGCCTCCTGATCGGGGTGCTGATGGTCCTCATCACCGAGACGTGGAGGGCGCACCGGCTCGTGCGCCCGTTCCTCGGGGTGGGAGTGCTCGGCGGCTACACCACGTTCTCGACCTATGTCGTCGACGCCCAGGAGATGGTGGAACGCGGGGCGCCGCTCGTCGGGCTGGCCTACCTCGCCGGCACGCTCGCGGCCGCGCTCGCCGCGGTCTACGCGGGTGTCCGGGTGACGCGGCTGCTGGCCCGGCCGCGCCGCCGGGAGGCGGCCGCGCGGATCCGGTGCACCGGGCGGAGCGAGGCGGGCGGCGAGTGACCATCGTGCTGATCGTGCTGGGCGCCGCGCTCGGCGCTCCGCTGCGCTACCTCACCGACCGCGCCGTCCAGGCCCGCCACGACTCGGTGTTCCCGTGGGGGACGTTCACCGTCAACATCGCGGGGTCGTTCACGCTGGGCCTCCTCGCGGCGCTGCCCGCCCACGAAGGCGTGATGGCCTTCGCCGGGACGGGGTTCTGCGGCGCCCTGAGCACGTACTCCACGTTCGGATACGAGACCTTGCGCCTCGCCGAGGAGGGGACGCGCTTCTACGCCGTGGTCAACGCGGGCGCCAGCATCGTCGCGGGGCTCGGCGCGGCCTACTGCGGGATGGCGATCGCGCAGGCCGTCACCGGGTGAGAAACCTGGCGCGGCCCATGCTCGCAGCTCGGGGCACTTGGCTCCGAGCTCGCGAGTGGGCCGCGAGGGGACTCTGCCCAAGAGGGCATCTCGGTAAACCGATGGGTGTCTGGACTGTCACCGCGCGGAAACCGCCTTCTACCGCCACGGGCGACCCCGTTCCGACATGGGATGGACGGTGGCGGGTAGCGCGGATAGCGGGGCCGCGGGACGCCCCTTCGACGCCCTGGAGGAGCACCCGGCGAGGGCCGGGGCGGGGAAGGCGGCTGACGGATGCGCGTGCTGGTGACCGGATGGCCGAGCTTCCTGCACGGTGAGGCGACGGCCGGCGACGTCCTGGCGATGGAGGCCGTGCGGGCGGCGCTGACGCGGGCCGGGGTCGAGTGCCGCCTGGCGTGGAGCCCGGTCTTCCGGCCGGGCGGCCTGGACCTCGACCGGGCCGACCCCGCGTCCTACACCCATCTGGTGTTCGCCTGCGGGCCGCTCCACGGCCGGCAGGTGGAGGACCTCCACCGCCGCTACGCGGGGTGCACGCGCGTCGCCGTCGGCGTGTCGGTCGTCGATCCGGCCGACCCGGCGGTCACCGGGTTCGACGCGGTCCTCGCGCGGGACGCTCCGGGCGGCGCGCCGCGCCGCGACCTGGCGGCGCTGCCCGCGACGCCCTCGGTGCCGGTGGCCGGGGTCGTGCTCGCGCCCGGGCAGGCCGAGTACGGCGACCGGCGGCGCCACGACCGCGTCGAGCGGGAGCTGGCCGACTGGCTCGCCGCCCGCGAGTGCGCCCGGCTGCCGCTGGACACGCGGCTCGATCCGCGCGACTGGCGCCTGTTCACGACGGCGGCCGAGCTGGAGTCGGCGCTGCGCAGGCTCGACGTGGTGGTCACGACGCGGCTGCACGGCCTCGTCCTGGCGCTGAAGAACGGGATCCCCGCGCTGGCCGTGGACCCGGTCGGCGGCGGCGCGAAGGTGACCGCGCAGGCGCGGGCCTGGGGGTGGCCCGCCGTGGTGACCCCGCCCGCGGCGCCGCCCGGCGAGCGGGTCCTGGACCCGGCGGAACTCGACCGCTGGTGGACGTGGTGCCTGTCGCCCGGGGGCGCGGGACGGGCGCCCGCGCCCCCGGCGGACGCCGTGCTGATCGGCGAGCTGCTGGACGTCCTCGGCGTGCGGTAGCCGGGCCCGGCACGCCGGGAGGCCCGAGGTGCGCCGCCGCTCATGCGGGCCGTGCGACCACGAGTTCCCTGGCGAACCATTCGAGCGTGGTGCGCAGGCCCTCCTCGATGGAGATCCGCGGGCGCCAGCCGAGCGCCTCCTCGGCCAGCGCGGTGTCGGGGCGCCGGACGCGCGGGTCGTCCTCGGGGCGGTCGATGAACCGGACGTGGGACGACGACCCCGTCAGGTCGATGACCAGCCGGGCGAGGTCGGCCATCGAGATCTCGTAGGGGCTGCCGATGTTCACCGGTCCGGGGTGGTCGGAGAACGCCAGCGCGACGATGCCCCGCACGGTGTCGTCGACGTGGCAGATCGACCGCGTCTGCGAGCCGTCGCCGGTGACCGTGAGGTCCTCGCCGGTCAGCGCCTGCCGCAGGAACGTCGGGATCGCGCGGCCGTCGTCCGGCCGCATCCGGGGGCCGTAGCTGTTGAAGATCCGCACGATCGCGGCGTCGAGGCCGCGCGAGTGCCGGAACGCCGACGTCAGCGCCTCGCCGAACCGCTTCGCCTCGTCGTACACGCTGCGCGGCCCGACCGGGTTGACGTTGCCCCAGTACGACTCGGGCTGCGGGTGCACCAGCGGGTCGCCGTACACCTCGGAGGTGGAGGCGAGGACGAAGCGGGCGCCCTTGGCCTCGGCGAGGTCCAGGGCGTTGCGGGTGCCCTGGCTGCCGACCTCCAGGGTCTGGATGGGGTACCTCAGGTAGTCGGCCGGGGAGGCCGCCGACGCCAGGTGGAAGACGTAGCCGACGTCGCCGGGGACGTTCACCGGCTCGGTGAGGTCGCGCTTGAGGAAGCGGAAGTCCCGCCGCTCGGCGAGGTGGGCGATGTTGCGGGAGGTCCCGGTCAGCAGGTTGTCGAGGCACAGCACCGAGACGCCCTCGGCGAGCAGCGCCTCGCACAGGTGCGAGCCGAGGAAGCCGGAGCCCCCGGTGACGACGGCGCGTGGATGTCTCATCTCGTCCCCCTCATCGGTTCGGGTGGGCCAGTGCCTTCCCGGCGGCCTCGACGGCCTGGTCCGCTGTGATCTCCAGCAGCCCGGGACAGGGCTCGCGTCCGTGCGGGTCGCCGCGGCGCCCCGCCCACAGGACGTGGTGCTCGGCGCGGTCGGGAGGCCCCCACCGGCCGGGCGGCGTCGGGCCGAACAGCAGCACCGACGGTGTGCGGTAGGCGGTCGCGAGGTGCGCGACCCCGGTGTCGCCGCAGACGACCAGCCGTGCGCCCGCGACGAGCGCGGCCAGCCCGGGGAGTGACGTGCGGCCGGACAGGTCGGCGGTCGGGTCGAGCCCGGCGAGCTCCACGACGCGCCGCGCGAGGCGCGCCTCGCCGGGACCGCCGGTGACGACCACGCGCTCCCCGCCGCCGCGCAGCGCCGCCGCGACGGCCGCGAACCGCTCGGGAGGCCAGCGGCGCGCCGGGAACGCAGCCCCGGGATGGACGACGACGGCGCCGGGCGCGGGCGACGCGGCGGCCGGGGCCGGCAGGTCCAGATCCCCGGGGTCGGCGTCGAACCCGTAGGCCGCGACCAGCCGGCACCAGCGGGCCACCTCGTGCTCGCCGGGGTCCCAGGCGGGGCCCCCCGAGTGCCGCGCGCCGGGGCAGGCGAACGCCAGCAGCCGCCTCGGCGCCAGGGCCGCGAGGAGCCGGTGGCTCTCCGGGCCCCGCCCGTGCAGGTTGACGGCGGCGTCCACGGGGCCGGCGGGCGGCAGCGGAGCCTCCAGGCCGTCCGCCGGCAGCACGCCGTCGACCGCGCCGGTCGCGCGGGCGAGGGGTTCGAGCACCGGCGGGGCGGCGAGCGTGATCCGCGCCCCGGGCATGCCGCGCCGCAGCGCCCGCAGCGCCGGGACGGCGGTCAGCAGATCGCCGAGGCCGAGCGCGCGCAGCACCAGCGCGCCGCGCGCCCCGGCCGTCACGGCCACGACGGCTCTTGGGACGGGCACACGACCAGCTCGCGCACCTCGCAGCCGGGCGGCTGGTTCAGCGCGAACGCGATGGTCGCCGCCACGTTCTCGGGCCGGTTCAGCTTGGCGTCGGCCCCGGGCTTGTACTGGTCGGGGCGGTCGTCGAAGAACGCGGTGTCCATCCCGCCCGGCACGACCATGGTGACGGCGACCTTCCCGGCCGTCTCGGCGGCGAGCGCCCGCGTGAAGCCGACGACGCCGAACTTGGACGCGCAGTACGCGGTCGCGTCGCTCAGCGCGCGGAACCCCAGGGTGGACGCGACCGTGACGACCCGCCCGTGCGGCTCGTTCTCCAGGTACGGGAGCGCTGCGCGGACGACGGCGACGGTGCCGAGCAGGTTCACCTGGACGACCCGCTCCCAGTCCTCGGCGGGGACCTCGCACAGCGCCCCGCAGGCGTCGATGCCGGCGGCGGTGACGACGGCGTCGAGCCCGCCGGCGGCGCGCGCCAGGCCGTGCACGGCGCGCTCGGCGCACCGGCGGTCGGCGAGGTCGGCCTGCATGTGCTCGAACTCCTCCTTCGGAGGGTGCCGGTCGAGGACCAGGGGCCGCCCGCCGTCGTCGGCGATCTTCCGCGCGACGGCCGCGCCGAGTCCGGAGGCGCCGCCGGTGATGAGGACCTTCATGACGCGTTTCCCTTCGTGGTCGACAGCAGGCGCGTGGTGGAGCGCCCCTCCAGGAGGGGCAGCAGGACCACCTCGCCGTTGTGGGCCCGGATCGTCTCGGCCTCGGGCAGGGGCGCCCCGGCGTAGTCGGCGCCCTTGACCCACACGTCCGGGCGCAGCCGCTCCAGGAGCGGCGCCGGGGTGTCGTCGTCGAACACCAGCGCGGCGTCCACGTCGCTGAGCGCCTCGAGCACCCGGACGCGGTCCGCGGCGGGCGTCACCGGGCGGGACGGCCCCTTGCGGCGCCGGACCGACGCGTCGGAGTTGACGCAGACGATCAGGCAGTCGCCGAGCCTGCGCGCCTGTTGGAGGAGGCTGACGTGGCCCGCGTGCAGCAGGTCGAAGCAGCCGCCGGTGGCCACCACCGTGCCGCCCGCCCGCCGCGTCCGCTCGACGACGTCCCAGGCGTCCTCGCCGCGCTCGGGGACGAGCCGGGCGGTGCCGGACTCGGCGAGCTGCGCCGCGACGGCCGCGGCGGCGCCCGCGCGGACGAACTCCGACGCCCGGTCGACGCCCTCGG
>NZ_JBEUPA010000247.1:0-7290 GCF_040492065.1 Actinomadura sp. NPDC000929
GCCGGCTCCCCCGCGCCCGGGCCGGGCGCCCCCTCGCGCGCGGGGGCCCGGCCCTAACACGCGCGGGGCTATGCCGGGGGCCCCCCCCCCGCCGCGGCCCGAGGTCCCCGCCGCCGGGCAGGCCCCGCCGACCAGGGAGACGCCTGTCCCCAGGGAAAGACCGGTCGCGAAGGAACCATCGACGGCCCGGGAGACGCCTGCCGATCCGCAGGGTCTTCCTGTCGCGCCGCTTTACGGCCAGCGCGAGCGGGCACGGGCCGAAGCCCCGCACCCGCGCACAGACCCAAGGCCCCCCAGCACGGATACCCGGAAGCAGAGCGTCCCGGCCGCGGCCGCGCCGCCCTCCCCTGGAAGCGCGCAGACCCGCGTAGAGAGAGCACCCAGCATCGTCGAACGCGGGGCCCGGGCCCCGTCAGGCGCCCGGGGCATGGGGCCTCAGACGCAGGGGCCCGCTGACGCGTCCCAGGTCGTGGTGATGCAGAAGGTCGTGCGGCCCGAGCATGTGCAGCACTATCTGGAAGGCGGTTACGACCTGGTCGCCGGTTACGTGCACCGCTTCCAGGACGTTCAGGAGCTGAAAACCCCCGCCGCGCTGATCCGGGCTCTGGGGCTGGTGTACGAAGGGTCGCCGTTCGCGCCCGCCGATGAGCAGATCTTCGTGATCCGCTGGCCGGCCGTGAAGCCCGACCTGTTCCGGCGTCCGCTGGGCGGAATCGACGAGTGGAGCATGGGCATCATCGCGGGCGGATGGGTCATCGAGAAGGCGCCGTTCCCCGGGTCGGGGTACGCGCCGGGCGACGGGCCCGCGATCCCCGAGTTCAAGGTCGAGAGCCAGCGCCTGCCCCACAAGGCCGAGATGCATCGGCTCGACGCGCAGGGCAGGGTCTCCCTTGTGGCGAGCTACGACGCCGACCTGCGCAGGTGGCTCGTGAAACTGCCGGGAGGCCAGGGGTGAGCATCCGGCACGGCTACTACGCGGGCTGGCGGGGCGCCGAGTACGAGGCGAGCCCTGACGGCGACCGGGTGCGCATCTACGCCCCACGAGACGCGGAAGGGTTCAGGCAGGTCTCCCCTGACCGGTACGTCCAGGTGGTGCCCCTGGCGGACGTCGACCGCCTCCAGTACGTGACCACCCACTGCACGTGGCGCGGCGAGCCGTTCGTGGTCCTCGGCGAGCACGAGGGCTGGCTGCGCGTGGAGTACAGCGGCGGCAAGGTCCCGGTGGCGGAGAGGCTCGGCCTGGAGCCGTTCGACCGGGGCGTGTACCAGGCGTGGGCGTCCCGGCACGAGATCGAGGATCTCCGCGAGGAGACCGTCTGAGCACGGGAATCGGCGGCAGCGGCTCTGACGGGTCGCGGGGCATGAGGTTGCAGAGCATGACGGGTAGTGGGGCATGACGGGTAGTGGGGCATGACGGTCATCGACGTCAACGCCGACCTCGGCGAGGGGTTCGGGGTCTGGAGGCTGGGCGACGATTCGGCGCTGCTCGACGTCATCACGAGCGCGAACGTGGCGTGCGGGTTCCACGCGGGCGATCCGCTGATCATGCGTCGGGTGTGCGCGGCGGCCGTCGAGCGCGGGGTGACGATCGGCGCGCAGGTCTCCTACTGGGACCTCGCCGGCTTCGGCCGCCGGGAGATGGACGTGGCCGCCCCGGAACTGACCGCCGAGATCCTGTACCAGCTCTCGGCGCTCGACGGCATCGCGCGCGCGGAAGGCGGGCGCGTGGCGTACGTGAAACCGCACGGCGCCCTCTACAACAGGGTCGCGCGTGACCCCGTCCAGGCGCGCGCCGTGGCCGACGCGGTGCGGGCCTACGATCCGTCACTCCCCCTGCTCACCCTTCCGGGCTCCGCGGTGCATGACGTCGCCGACGGCCTCACCGTCGTCGCCGAGTGCTTCGCGGACCGCGCCTACACGCCGTCCGGCGCGCTCGTGTCCCGACGCGAGCCCGGGGCGGTCGTCCACGACCCCGACACGGTCGTGCAGCGCGCTGTGCGGATGGCCGTGGACGGCACCGTCGTCGCGGTGGACGGCACCGAGGTCGCGTTGAAGGCCCGTTCCATATGCGTGCACGGCGACACCCCCGGGGCGGTCGTCCTCGCCAGGTCCGTCCGGTCCGCGCTGTCCGCGGCGGGCGTCATCCTGGAATCGTTCGCGTGAAGGTGCGGCGGGTCGGCGACACCGCCTTGCTCGTGGAGACCGGAGACCTGGCGACCGCCCACCGGATGGATGCCGCCCTCAGGAACGTCCCACTGCCCGGTGTCGTGGACGTCGTCCCAGGCGAACGGACCGTCCTGGTGGTCGCGGACCGCTCCGCCGACCTGAACGGTCTGGCCGCGCGCCTCCCGCGGCTGCGCCTGGCCGACGACGTGGTGAGCGACGCCGAGCCACTGGAGATACCCGTCGTCTACGACGGTGAGGACCTCGACGAGGTCGCCTCCCTCACCGGACTGTCGCGCGAGGAGGTCGTCCGGCGGCACTCCGCCGCCTCGTACACGGTCGCCTATCTGGGCTTCTCCCCGGGCTTCGGCTACCTGTCGGGGCTGGATCCGGCACTGCACGTGCCGCGCCGCGCCTCACCGAGGAAGGCCGTCCCGGCCGGTTCGGTCGCGATGGCGGGTCCGTACGCGGCCGTGTACCCGTCCCGGTCGCCGGGCGGCTGGCGGCTGCTCGGCCACAGCCGCCTGCCGCTGTGGGACGTGTCGCGCGATCCGCCGTCCCTGCTCCGGCCGGGGACGCGGGTGCGGTTCGTCCCCGAGGAGCGTTCTTGATCGAGGTCGTGCGGCCCGGCCCGCTGGCGACCGTCCAGGATCTCGGCAGGCCCGGTCGCGCGCATCTCGGCGTCCCCCGGTCCGGAGCCGCCGACCAGCGCGCGTTCAGGCTGGCCAACCGTCTCGTGGGCAACCCGGAGGGCGCGGCGGGCGTGGAGTTCACCTTCGGCGGCGCCGCCCTGCGCTTCCACCGCCGCGCCTGGATCGCGGTGACCGGCGCTCCGGTGACGCTGCGCATCGACGGCCGCCCTCACGGGATGAACGCGCCCTGCTTCGTGGGGGGAGGCGCCGTCGTCGAACTCGACGCACCCGCGTCCGGGCTCCGTAGCTACGTCGCCGTGCGAGGCGGCATCGCCGTAGACGAAGTGCTGGGCAGCCGTTCGACCGACCTACTGTCCGGCCTCGGGCCGGCGCCGCTCGCGCCAGGTGACCGCCTGCCGGTCGGCTCTGCGGCGGGTCTACGGCACATCAATGTGGATGTCGTGCCCACAGTGGTCATGCCGGAGACCCCGCTCCTGCGGATCCTGCCCGGTCCGCGTGACGACTGGTTCGCCCAAGACGCATTGGCCACGCTCACGTCCGCCCTCTACGAGGTGTCGCCGGACAGCAACCGCGTGGGCGTCCGCCTGAACGGGCCGCCCCTCGAACGGGCGCGCGACGGCGAACTCGGCAGCGAGGGCATGGTCATCGGTTCGCTCCAGGTGCCGCCCAGCGGGCTGCCCATCATCTTCCTGGCCGACCATCCGACCACCGGCGGCTACCCGGTGGTCGCGGTGCTCGCTTCGGCCGCCGTGGCCGACGCCGCGCAACTGCGCCCGGGGCAGAGGCTTCGCTTCCGGCTCTAGCCCCGCCTCCGTGTCGCCCGGCGTCTAGGTCAGCGGTGCGGGGACGGACCAGTCCAGGTGCGAGACGTCGTTGAAGCCGCGCAGCGACGACAGGGCGCCGATCCTGACGAGCCGTGAGATCGAGCCGTTGTCCGCGCCGAGGAACGCGAACGGCCTGGCACCGGTGGCGGCCGCGAGGGCCTGGGCGATGACCCCGCCGTGGGTGAACACGGCGATCCGTCCACCCGCGTGGGCCGCCGCTAGACGGACGAGCCCCTCCTCGATGCGCGCGGCGAACGCCTCGTTCCTCTCCGCCCCAGGGATGACGTCCCAGCGTTCCTCGGCGAACATCCGCTGCGCCACCGGATCGTTCTCGGCGACCATCTTCCGGAAGAGACCGCCCTCCCACTCGCCGAGGTGCACCTCGCGCAGGTTCCGCTCGACCCGGGGCTCCAGCCCGAGGCGGCGGGCCAGCGGCGCCGCCGTCTGGGACGTGCGGCGCAGGGGCGTCACGTAGATGGCGTCGAGGCGCTCACCGGCGAGCCGCTCACCGACCCGCTCCGCCTGCTCCCGCCCCTCGGGCGCGAGTCCGGGGTCGCCGTGGCCGTCCACGAGCGGGAACGGCCTGTCTGGGCGCGCCGGCGCGGAAGCGCCGTGCCTGATGAGAAGGACTTCGGTGGCGCCGTCCGGCGCCTTGTACGGCGTCTGCCGATACTCGGTCGGCTCATCCCGCTGGTCCACTCTGCGCACCCTAGACGGAGACGCTCGTCAGCCCAGCAAGGGGGCCAGCCGGTTCAGTTCCTCCTTCAACGGCGCAGCCGGGATGTCCTCGAACGGGGTCACGGTCACGTCGCCTCCGGCGGCTTCCCAGACGCCGGCGACACGGCCCTCGTGCAGGACGACCGGAGAAATCCATCCCGCCGCTCGGCTCACCTGGCTCTTGTGCTCGGGCGGCACCAGGTAGGGCGAACCTGTCCCGGCGCCAAGGATGTACTGGTCGAACCCACCGAGCAGCCGGACGGACGTGGTGGGCGCGGTGTCGAGGAGTTCGTCCCTGTGCTCGTCAAGGACGTACATGGAGACGCCTTCGACCTCGACAGAGGACAACCCATCCTCGGCGGCGGCGAACCACGCCCTGACGTCCTTCTTCCGGCTCTGCTTGCGCATCAGCCAGTTGTCGAACATCTCGGGGGTCGCGGGCCCGTGGGCGCCCAGATAGGCACGGATCACGGTACGGGCCGCCTCCTCCATGGAGGGCAGACCCGTCCAGCCCGGAAGCCATCGCGCCGGAGAGGTGAAAGTGACCTTGGTGCCCTGGGGCGGCCCGTAACAGAGCACGCCCCACCAGGCCAGCGGCTTGAGCAGCGTGCCCCAGCCGGATCCGAGCACCTCGGCCAGATGCCGTGAGCCCGTCTCGTCCACGACGGCCCGGGTGAGCTCCTCGCGCGTGAGCGCCGCCCCGTCCGACAACGCGTCGGCGGCGGCAGCGGCGATCGCCTCAAGGTCGGCCGGCGTGGCGCCGAAGGTCCGCTGCCAGGTCCCCTTCTCCCAGTTGCGGATGGACGAGCACAGCATGAGATGGGCGGCGGCCTCGTCGGCGGGCAGGAGATGCAGGGTGCCGCGCGCGGCCCACGTCTTGACGAGGGTCCGATCGTCCAGCAGGGCCCGTGTCACCTCGCCGGAGACGGGCGTCCGCCGGCGCACCGCGACGGCGAACTCGGCGGCGGACGCCACCTGCGCCTGCACGCCCGCCAGCCGCCGGGCGATCTCCGGGGCGGGCACGTCCTCCGGCTGCTCGACGAACTGCCGCCGCATCCGCCAGGCGAGGATCTGCTTCCACGTCACCGAGGCCATGCGCCGATTACATCGCGGCTCACCGACATTCCACGAGGCGCCCCCGGCGGTGGGTCAGGCGAGGCGGTGGGACAGCTCGGCGAAGGCGTCCCGGACGTCGTCGGTGGTGAGGAGCGTGAGGTCGGCGGCGGTCGCCGCGGACCCGAGCCGTGCCGCCCGAAGCGCCCGGCACGCGCACGCCTTCTCGTACATGGAGCGGGCGAAGCGTCCGTTGCCCAGTTCGTCGATCCGGCCCGTTCCGCATGCGCGCTGGAACACGAGGGCCAGATCGTCCAGGGCGCGCTCCTCCCACTGGTCGCCGCCCTGCTCGGCCATGAGCTGGGCGATGCGGAGCAGTTCGTCGGGCCCGTAGGAGGGGAAGTCCACGCGCACGTCGAACCGGGAGGCGAGCCCAGGGTTGGAGGCCAGGAACCGGGTCATGTCGGCGTCGTATCCGGCCAGGATGACGACGAGGCGGTCGCGGTCGTCCTCGGCCCGCTTGAGCAGCGTCTGCACCGCCTCCGCCCCGAACGCGTCGCCGCCCGAGTAGCCGGAGTTGCTCAGCGCGTACGCCTCGTCGACGAACAGGACGCCTCCGAGGGCGGAGTCGATGATCTTGTTCGTCTTCAACGCCGTCGCGCCGAGGTGCTCGCCGACGAGGTCGGCGCGCTGTGCCTCGACCACCTCCGGGCGGGCGAGGAGCCCCGACGCGGCGAAGATGCTGCCGAGAACACGCGCGACGGTGGTCTTGCCCGTGCCCGGCGGCCCCGTGAACACGAAGTGGCGGGTCGGCGGGCGCGTGACCAGGCCCTGCTCCTGCCGCATCCGGGCCACCTGCAACTGGGCGGCGATCTCACGGACCTGCCGCTTCACCGGCTCCAGCCCGATCATCGCGTCGAGGGACCCGAGCGCCTCGTCCAGGGTCGGGGTCTCGGCGTAGCCGCGGAACCGCTCGGTGACCTCGGCGAAGGCGGTCTCCACGTCCTCGGCGCGCACGGTGACCAGGTCGTCGGCGGTGGGCCTGGCCGGTGCACCCGACGACGAGACGGCTTCGACCACGCGCACGTCCCGCGCGCGCGCCGCCGCCTCGGCCAGCGTCCTGACGAACCGGCCGTTGCCCAGGTCGTCGATGATGCCGCGCCGTTCGACCTCCTCGAACCGGGCGGCGAGCCTCCGGCGGGCCTCCGGGTCGAGCCTGTCCTCGCGCAGGGCGGTGTGGAAGTCGGCGATCTGCAACAGCTCCGAGGGGCGGTAGGACGGGAAGAGCACGCGCGTGCCGAAACGGGAGGCCAGCCCGGGGTTGGAGTCGAGGAACTCCGCCATCTGTGTCTCGTACCCCGCCAGGATGATGACGAGGTTGTCGCGGTCGTCCTCAGCTCGCTTGAGCAAGGTCTGGACGGCCTCGTCGCCGAACCGGTCGGGTTGCCCCTCCGCGGAGTTGACCAGGCTGTACGCCTCGTCGATGAACAGGACCCCGCCCAGAGCGGAGTCGACGAGCCGGTTGGTCTTGATGGCCGTCGCACCCAGGAACTCACCGACGAGGTCAGCGCGGTGGGCCTCGACCAGGGCGGGTTCGGGCAGCAGCCCGAACGCGTAGAAGATCTTGGCGAGCACGCGGGCGACGGTGGTCTTGCCCGTGCCGGAGGGCCCCACGAAGACGAAGTGCCGCATGGGCTTCTCGGTGGGGACGCCGGCGGCGGCGCGCATGTGCGCCGCCTCGATGGACGCGGCGATGGAGCGGACCTGTCGCTTGACCGGCTCCAGCCCGATCATGCTCTCCAGCTCCGCGAGCGCGTCCGCCACCGAGATGTCCGGCGACTCCGTCCGGCGCTCGGGCGGCGCCTTGCGCTCGGGGGCGG
>NZ_JBEUPA010000248.1:0-7145 GCF_040492065.1 Actinomadura sp. NPDC000929
CCTGCGCCGCCGCGGCGCCCGCGCCGCGCGGCTTGGCCGCGAGCACCGGCGCGTCCTCGGGCGACTGCTCCGTGCCCGCGCCGGGCGACGACCGGTCGGCCGCGGCCACCGTGCCCGCCACGACGCCGCCCGTCACGCCGCCGGCGAGGGCGGCCGCCATCGCCGGGTCGTTCTTGGCCTTGCGGAACATCTGGTAAGCGGCCACCGGCGGCATCGCCTCGGTGCTCTTGCGGGCCGCCGCGACCGACTTGTCGAGTTCCGCCTCGCCCTTGCCCCGTGCCCCGACCGCCGAGTACCCGACGGCGGAGAACAGGTGCTGGAACGGCTTGCGGTACACGAACGCCGCGAACGTCACCAGCGCGATCAGCACCACCTGCAGGCCCCACGGCAGCGTCTCGCCGAGGATCAGGCTGTAGGCCCACAGCAGCAGCGAGAGCACGCCGATGAGCGCGGCCTGCTTCAGCAGCATGGACAGCAGCAGTTCGAGCCAGCGGATGGCGACGACGCGTCCGACGCCCGGATGGATGCCGATCCCGAGGAAGATCGGCCCCGCCACGAGGAGCAGCAGGAACGCGATCTTGACGACGATCAGCGCGAGCGCGATGACCAGGATGAGCAGGCCCGCGACCAGCGCCGCGAACAGCGCGATGAGCGACACTCCCAGGCGGTTCTGCCAGTCCTTACCCTGAAAGAGCGCGTAGTTCTGGGGATGGTTGTCGTGGATGTCCTTCGTGACGTCCTTGTAGGCGTCGGACTTCTTCCCCAGGTCGACCTTGTTCGTGCCGTACGTCTCCGGGAGGTCGACCGCCTGCGACCAGAGCAGCTTGTCGGCGTTCTGCTTGATGATCTTCGCGTTGGGGTCGCTGGTGCCGAACTCGCCCTGGAGCCACGGCTTGCAGACCAGCGCCACCCACAGCGCGTTGGCGTTGCGGGACGTCGCGTCGATGTCCTTCGACGTCGCCGGGTCGGGCTTGCCCTCGGGGACGGGAACGCACGTCCCGCCCTTGGTATCGCTCGGTGGCAGCGCCGCGCTGAACGCGGCGCTGGTCGCCTCCGACACCTTCGTCCCGAGCGTGGTGAAGTCCGAGGGCCGCGTGATCAGCCAGGTGAGCGCCACCATCGCGGCGACCATCCAGATCACGCCCTCGCTGACCTTGCTCGCCCGCCTGCGGACCAGGCCCCACCAGGCCAGCCAGATCGCGCCGAGGATGATCACCCACGACCAGTAGCGGGCGTTGAACGTCTTGCCGACGTTGGTGATGACCCCGTCGACGGTGTCCTTCAGCCAGCTCAGCAGCGACTCCGACGCGGCCGCCTGGTAGACGCTGATCGTCGTCCGGTCGATCGTCCGGACGAGGGTGAACACGGTGTTCGCGATCGCGTTGCCCATCATGGACATCGCGTCCGAGCAGCCCATGTCGACCGCGTACCAGGTCTGCCCGGCGGTGCCGTACCGGTCGTAGTACGTGAGCTTCTCGACCGGCGTCTTCTTCAGCTGCTCGTCCGGGTAGTCGGGCGGCTTGATCATGCCGTCCGTCCCGGATCCGTACTGCTCGGGCGCGGGATGGTCGGCCGGGCTGCACGCGTCGTTCAGCGGGTTCGGCAGCTGCGGGACCGACGCGGACGCCGGCGACAGCGGCCCCAGCATGAACAGCGCCATGACGACCAGCAGCAGCACCGAGCGGCGCGTGCGCGGCGCGCGGCGGCGCCGGGGACGCCGCGGGCGCCGCAGGGCCTTGCGGTCGAGCCCTTCGCCGGGCGAGCGCTGCAGGCGCGCCGCCCCCTCGCGGGACCCCATCATCGGGAGACCTCCTCGACCTCGGCCCCCGCGGCGGTGAGTTCGGACGTGCCCGGACGGGACCGGGTCGGGTTGGTGTCCAGCCAACGCTGCAGTTCCTCGGAGATCAGGTCGACGCCGATGCGCCCCGCTCGGCCGTCGAGGTCACGGAAGATGCATTCGCCGTTGCCGAGGTTGCGCAGCACGGCCTTGTGCTCGTCGGACGCCTCGACCCCGAGTAGGGACATGACGTTGCCGACCTCGACCCGCTCGGTGGAGCGGAACGAGAACACCGAGGACAGGCAGTTCGTCACCTGTTCGTTCAGCAGGTCTCCCGCGTTCTGGGAGACCAGGATCAGCGCGGTGTTGCGCGAGCGTCCCATCCGCGACACCTCGGGCACCAGCTTGGCGCCCTCCGGCGTCGAGGTGATCGCCCACGCCTCGTCCAGGAAGATGGCCTTCGGGAGCCGCCGTTCGAGGCCGTGCATCAGCCGCCGCGCGAACTGCGACACCAGGTACATCAGCGCGACCGACAGCCGCTGCTCGTAGGAGTAGTCCTCCCGCGGGATCGTGACGTCCGGCAGGGTGAGCCCGCCGAGCGTGAACACGGTCGTCCAGCCGGCGCTGTCGATGCGCTCGCCGCCGGACGGGTCGAAGCACAGCCGCGCGAGCCGCATCTCCGACATCGACCGCAGCACCGCGCCGAGGTTCTTGGACGCCGGGTCGTCGGCGCCTTCCAGGTAGTCGACGACCCGGCCGAGCGAGGGCCGCTCGGCGTTGGCGACCGCGCCGACCGCCTGGATCATCGCGGACTCGCGCTCCTCCGACATCCGCGGCAGCAGCAGCCGCAGCGTCTCGGTCGCCATCATCTTCTTGGTGGCGAGGTCGTCGCCGAAGGAGAACGGGTCGAGCAGGCCCGGCGCCGCCGAGCCGAGCGGCAGGATGCGCGCCCTCCGGCCCCGCGCCTTGAGCAGTTCCACGAGCGACTCGGCGTCGCCCTTCGGGTCGATCGCGGCGATCGTGACGCCGCGCAGCGCCATCTGGTAGATCAGCAGCAGCGCGAGCGTGGTCTTGCCGCCGCCGGGCTCCCCGGTGATCGCCACGGCCGTCGGCCGGTTGCGCGCCGCGGCGACGAGCGGGTCGAAGTGCACGATGGCGCGGGCCCGGCCGAGCGTCTCGCCGATGTAGGGGCCGACCCAGCCCCCGCCCTCGTCGTCGGTGCGGTCGCCGAGGTCGACGGTCGCGACCGGCATGCCGCCCGCGATGGTGCGCAGCGGCTGGCGCTGCGCGTAGGCGTTCAGCCGGATCTGGTCGCCGGGCAGCGACTCCAGGAACAGGGAGAACTGGTCGCCGGTCGAGTTGACGACGTCGATGCCGATGTCGCGGTAGTGCTCGACGACGGCGTCCACGCGCTGCGCGAGCAGCTCCTCGGTCGGCGCCGACACGATCAGCCGGTGCCACCCGTACACGAACGGCAGCCGCTCCTTGGTGATGCCGTGCTCCAGCATCCGGGCGGCGTCGATCTGCTCCGCGAGCGCGATCGGCGCCTCCGCGCCCGCCTCCCGGATGTGCTGGTCCATGTCGCGGGCGTGCGCGAGCTTGCGCGAGACGTCCTTGGACGCCTTCGCCGGCGGGATCAGCTTCATCCGCGCGCTGATCTCGACGGGGAACGGCAGCGCGTCGGCGTAGTGGAGCCAGGGCTCGCCGTCCGGGAACGGCATCATGTCGGGGAACCGCGCGAACGACAGGTACGCGACGTACGACGCGGCCGTGGCGCCGCCGCCCGCCCCGGTGAAGTTCGGCTGCTCGATCCGCAGGTACGAGCGCCCGTTGTGGATGGCTCCCTCCACCAGCGACTCGATCTCGCCCTTGCCCCACGCCCGGCGCGGGACGGCGGACGGCGGCGGATCGGCCAGCGCCCCCGTCACCGCGTGCTGGAACAGCCACGCGACCTCGGTGGAGGTGGCGTGCCTGGCGTAGAGGGCGGACCCGCCGAGCGCGCGGCCGATCCGGTCGGCCTGCTCCGTCCAGCGCGCGATCTCCTTCTTGTCGACCGCGTCGTCGTGTACGCCGAGGACGCTCTCGCTGCGCTTGTAGGCCCTGAGGAGCTGCGACAGGACGCCGCCCGACAGCTGCGCGCCCATGCCGCGCTGGCCGAGCCGCACCCCGAGGTAGACCTCCTTGGTCCAGAAGTCCTTGGCCCACACGTGGGCGTAGGTCTCCTCCAGGTACTCCCGCCACCCGGGGCCGCCGTCGGACGTCCGGTCCAGCGCCAGCGCCCACTCCGCCGCCGGATACGTCCGGTGCCCGATCCGCAGATGGACCTCGGCGTCCTGCATGCGGATGCCGGCCAGCGCGATGGTGATGTTGGTGGCGAGCGCCTCGCGCTCCTCACCGGTCGTGAACTCGTAGGACACCGTGGGGAGCCGGAAGTACGCCCACGCGGCGCTGTCGGTCAGCAGGACGCGGTCGTCGAAGTACCGAACGGCCAGTCGGCTCGACTTGCTCATGCCGTCCTCCCGACGCCGGTTCCGATCAACGATTCTCTCCACCGCCGGGCGGCCGCACAGGGCTGCCCGGGAGAGTGTTCGCCATCCGGACGGTCATGAACGTCAGGCGCGTCCGCCAGCAATGCCCGGTCCACTTCGGTCTCCGCTCGATGCCCGCGAGGGGCGCTCATCGGGTGGCCTCCTGCTCCTGCTGAAGCTCCTGGTAACGCTCGGGCATGACGGTGAAGCCGCCGGCCACGACGCCGGCGAGGGCAAGATAGGCACGCCGCGTGGGCGTGCGCAACGACTTCAGCTCGTTGCGCGGCGCGCGGTCCATACTCAGGTGATCATCCCACGGGATGCGCACCAGCGCCCGGCAGCGGCCCCGGGCCACGGCCTCGGCCTGCTCGACGTCGTCCATGCTGCGGCGGCTCACCCCGTTGATGACCGTCACCGCGCGGGACCGCAGCTCCTCGTAGCCGTGGCCGTCCAGCCACTCGAACGTCATCGCGACGGCGCGGGGCGCGTCGGCGCTCGCCGGCGCGACGAGGACGATCTGGTCGGCGTAGGGCAGGACGCGCGCCACCACGGCGGCGGCCGCGTCCAGCAGCGTCACCGAGTAGAACTTGTCGAGGGTGCGGATGGCGAGCGCGTAGTCGCGGTCGTCGAGCGCCTGCAGCGGGTTCTTGCCCGCCGCGATGACGTCGAGGCCGGACTTGGCCTGCGAGGTGTACCGGCGCATCGCGGTGAGGCTGGAGACCTGGTCGGCGCGCGTGATGAGGCCGGTCAGCGTCTCGTTGGTGTCGCTGCGGGTGCGCCGCGCGAGCGCGCCCGGCCCGGGGTTCACGTCGATCGCCACGACCGGCTCGCCGTTGTGCTGCGCGAACGTGTGCCCCAGCATCAGCGCCGTGACGGTCTGCCCGGCGCCGCCGGTGCAGCCGAGCACGACGACGTGCCGCGTCCCGTGGAACGGCTGCTGGATCCGCTGCTGGTAGTCGGCGTCGACCTCGCCGTGCCCGCCGCCGACCGCGTGGATGAGCCGGCGCAGCCCGCCGGACGTCACCTCGTGCTCGGGACCGGGCGGCGTGATCGCCGGACCCGACGGCGGGGGCGCCGGAGGCGGCGGCAGCGGCCGTGGCCGGACGGGCGACGCGGGCTGCGACCGCACCTCCCGCGGCGGCGCCTCCTCCTCCACCGGACGCTGCTCCACCGGCCGCGGCGGCTCCACGGGCGGCACGTCCTGCGCGGGCGGCGCCACCGGCACGGGAACGTCCGGACGCTGCGGCTTGGACAGCCCCTTGGACCAGGGCCTGGGCGGCTCCCTCAGGACCCCGGGCTGCTCGGGGGGCGCGGCGGGACGCACCGGCGGCGCGCTCGCCTGCTCCGCCGATGCGGCGGGCATCTCGGGCCGCGGAGCCTCCCGCTCCGGCGGCGCGGGCGGCCGCTGCACGGTCCACCCGGGCACCACCGGCGGCCGCACCACCTGCCCACCCCCCTGCTCCGGCAGTACGGGAGGACGCTCCGGCAACGCACGGGGCCCCTCCCCCTGCGCAGCAGGACGCTCGGGAAGTGCGGGGGGACGCTCCCCCTGCGCAGCGGGACGCTCCGTCTGCGCGGCAGGACGCTCGCCCCGCGCAGCGGGACGCTCCGGCACGCCGGTGGGACGCTCCGGGACGGCGGTGGGACGCTCCGGCTGCGCGGGAGGACGCTCCGGCAACGCGCGGGGACGCTCGCCCCGCGCAGCGGGCAGCTCGGGCAACTCTGGGGGACGCTCGCCCCGCGCAGCGGGACGCTCCGGCACGGCGGGGGGACGCTCCCCACACGCGGCAGGACGCTCCGGCTGCGCGGGGGGACGCTCCCCTTGCGCGGCGGGACGCTCGGGAAGTGCGGGGGGACGCTCCCCATGCGCGGCGGGCCGCTCCGTCTGCGCGGCAGGACGCTCGCCCTCCGTGGCAGGGCGCTCCGGCAGCGCGGGGGGACGTTCGCCTTGTGCGGCGGGCAGCTCGGGCAGCGCGGTAGGAGGCTCCCCCTGCGTGGCGGGGCGCTCGGGGGGCTGGGGCGGTTGTGCCTCGGCGTGTTCCGGGGCGGTGGGGTGTTCTGTGGGTGTGGGGGGGCGCACCGGCTCCGGGGCGCGGTGCTGGGGGGGCTGGGCGCCGAAGGCGCCGGGGACCGTGGGGATGTCGGGGCGGGTCGCGGCGGGGGCCGCCGGGTGCGGGGTGCGCGTGCCGGCGACCTTCGTGTCGCCGGGCTCTCCGTTGAACGTCTGCCTCACGCGGACGCGCTCGCCGTCGGCGTCGCGGTCCTGCTCGGGCTCGGCGGGGGGCTGCCGCGTGACGCCGTCGCCCGGTTCGGCGGGGCGGGTCCACTGGACGCCCGGCGGCGCGGGGGGCTGCTCGTCGTCGTGCCGGGGCGGCTCGGGGGCGCCCGCGATCTCCTCGGCGGCCCTGCGGACGTCGGGGCGGGACTGCTGGGGGACGTCGGGCCGGGTGTCGCCGGCCGGGACGGCCTGCCAGAACTCGGCCTGCTCGCCCGGGCGGCGGACGCCGGAGGCCAGGGCGCGCTTGCCGGAGCCCGGGGGCGAGGCCGGCGGAGGGACCTCCAGCCGCGGCGTCGCCGGGGGCTGCTCGGCGCCGGCGGGAAGGGGCAGGACGTCGTCCTCGTGCGAGATGTCGCGGGTGGTGCGGCGCCACGCCCTGGGCGGGACGAGGGGCTCGGGCGCGGCGGACGGGGGGACGGCGGGCTCCGAGGCGGCGGGGAGCGGGGTGGCTGGGACGGGCTCGCGCTGGGCCGCGTAGTCGACCAGGGACGGGGGCGCGGCGGCGGCCGCGGGGCGCGGGACCACAAGAAGGTCCCGCTGTCGCTCGGCGCGCAGTGGACGG
>NZ_JBEUPA010000249.1:0-7085 GCF_040492065.1 Actinomadura sp. NPDC000929
CGAAGGTCCGCGACCCCCACGTGGTGGCGACGCTGCTGGCCGCCGCGCCGCGGCAGCGGGCGCGCGGCCGGTCCGGCGCCGGCCTCGTGCTGCGCCCGGACGATCTGCGGGAGGCGGTCCGCGAGGGCCGCGAGGGGAACCTGGTGCTGTTCGTCGTGGACGCCAGCGGCTCGATGGCCGCCCGCCGCCGCATGACGACGGTGAAGACGGCAGTCCTCAGCCTGCTGCTGGACGCCTACCAGCGCCGCGACAAGGTCGGCCTGGTCACCTTCCGGGGGCGCACCGCCGAGCTCGTGCTGCCGCCGACGTCGTCGGTCGAGGCGGGCGCGGCGCGGCTGCGGGCCCTGCCGACCGGGGGCCGCACGCCGCTGGCCGCCGGGCTCGCGCGCGCCGCCGAGGTGCTGCGCGCCGAGCGGCTGCGCGACCCGGCGCGCCGCCCGCTGCTCGTGGTCGTCACCGACGGGCGGGCGACCGCGGGGGGCGACGTGGACCGGGCCGCCGGGCTGCTGGCGGGCACCGCCGGGATCGTCGTGGACTGCGAGGACGGCCCGGTCCGGCTCGGCCTCGCGGGACGGCTCGCGGCCCGGCTCGGGGCGCGGCTCGTCCCGCTCGGCGACCTCGACGGGATCGTCCGCGCCCACCGCGGGCGCGAAAAGGGAAAGGCGGCTTGAGATGCCCCAGGGAAAGCCCGTGTCCGTCCCCGACGACGGCCTCACCACCCGGCAGCGCCGCAACCGGCCCCTGCTGATCGTCCACACCGGTCCCGGGAAGGGGAAGTCGACGGCGGCGTTCGGGATGGCGCTGCGGGCCTGGAACCAGGGCTGGCCGGTCGGGGTGTTCCAGTTCGTGAAGTCGGCCAAGTGGCGGATCGGCGAGGAGCGGGCGCTGCGCGTGCTCGGCGAGAGCGGCGAGGGCGGCCCGGTCGCCTGGCACAAGATGGGCGAGGGCTGGTCGTGGATCCAGCGCCCCGGCAGCGAGGAGGACCACGCGGCCGACGCCCGCGAGGGCTGGGCGCAGATCAAGCGGGACCTGGCCGCCGAGACGTACCGTTTCTATGTGCTCGACGAGTTCACCTATCCGCTCAAGTGGGGCTGGCTCGACCTGGACGACGTGGTCGAGACCCTCGCCGCGCGTCCCGGCACCCAGCACGTCGTCGTCACCGGGCGGGACGCGCCCGGCCGGCTGGTCGAGGCCGCCGACCTGGTGACGGAGATGGGCAAGGTCCGGCATCCGATGGACGCCGGGCAGAAGGGGCAGCGGGGCATCGAGTGGTGATCCCCCGGCTGGTCGTCGCCGCGCCGGCGTCCGGCAGCGGCAAGACGACCGTGGCGACCGGCCTGATCGCGGCGCTGCGGGCGCGCGGCCTCGCCGTGTCGCCGCACAAGGTCGGCCCCGACTACATCGACCCCGGCTACCACGCGCTGGCGGCGGGACGGCCCGGCCGCAACCTGGATCCGTGGCTCGCGGGCGAGGAGCGGATCGCGCCGCTGTTCCTGCACGGCGCCGCCGGCTGCGACGTGGCGGTGGTCGAAGGCGTGATGGGCCTGTTCGACGGGCGGGGCGACACCGGGTTCGCCTCCACGGCGCACGTCGCGCGGCTGCTCGCGGCGCCGGTGGTGCTGGTCGTGGACGCCGCGCGGCAGAGCCGGTCGGTGGCGGCGCTCGTGCACGGTTTCGCGACGTTCGAGCCGGGCGTGCGGATCGGCGGCGTCGTGCTCAACCGAATCGGCTCGGAGCGGCACGAGGAGCTGTGCCGCGGCGCGCTGGAGGCGACGGGCGTGCCGGTGCTCGGCGCGATCCGGCGGGACGACGCGGTCGTGACCCCGTCCCGGCACCTCGGGCTGGTCCCGGCGGCCGAGCGGGGCGCGGAGGCCGTCGGCGCGGTGGAGCGGCTCGGCGCGCTCGTGGAGCGCTCCTGCGACCTGGACGCCCTGCTCCGCCTGGCGGCCGGCGCCCCCCCGCTGCCGGGGCCCGCGTGGGACCCGTCCGAGCAGGTCGTCCCGGTCGAGGGCGGGCCGGTCGTCGCGGTCGCGGGCGGGGCGGCGTTCACCTTCTCCTACGCCGAGCACGTGGAGCTGCTGCGCGCGGCGGGCGCCGACGTGGCCGTCTTCGACCCGCTGCGGGACGAGGCCCTGCCGGACGGGGCGGGCTCGCTCGTCATCGGCGGCGGCTTCCCCGAGGTCCACGCAGCCGAGCTGGCCGCCAACGCGCCGATGCTCGCCGAGGTCGCGGCGTTCCGCGGCCCGATCGCCGCCGAGTGCGCCGGGCTCCTCTACCTGTGCGAGGAACTCGACGGCCGGGCGATGTGCGGGCGGGTGCCGGGCCGCGCGCGGATGACGTCCCGGCTGGCGCTCGGCTACCGGGAGGCGGTCGCGGTGGCCGAGTCGCCGCTGACCCGTCCGGGCGAGCGGTTCCGCGGCCACGAGTTCCACCGGACCGCGCTGGACACCGGCGCCGAGCCGCTGTTCCGGTGGCGCGACGGCCGCGACGGGTACGGCGACGACCGGATCACCGCCTCCTACCTGCACCTGCACTGGGCGGGGTCGCCGGAGGCGGCTCAGCGGCTGGTGTCGTCCTCCAGGTCGCCCTCCGTCTTGAGGTAGACCTCCTGGAGGCCCTGGAGGACCGCCGGGTCGGGGTACTCCCACATGCCGCGCTCGGCCGCCTCCAGCAGCCGCTCGGCGATGCCGTGCAGCGCCCACGGGTTCGACTGCGCCATGAACGCGCGGTTCTCCTCGTCCAGGACGTAGGCGGCGGTGAGCCTGTCGTACATCCAGTCGGCCATGACGCCCGTGGTGGCGTCGTAGCCGAACAGGTAGTCCACGGTCGCGGCCAGCTCGAACGCGCCCTTGTAGCCGTGCCGGCGCATGGCGGCGAGCCACTGCGGGTTCACGACGCGGGCCCGGAAGATCCGCGCGGTCTCCTCCGAGAGGGTGCGGGTGCGCACGGCGTCCGGGCGGGTGCTGTCGCCGACGTAGGCCTCGGGGGCCTTTCCGGTCAGCGCGCGGACGGTGGCGATCATGCCGCCGTGGTACTGGAAGTAGTCGTCGGAGTCGGCGATGTCGTGCTCGCGGGTGTCGACGTTCTTGGCGGCGACGGCGATGCGCCGGTAGGCGCTCTCCATGTCGGCGCGGGCGGGCACCCCGTCGAGGTCGCGGCCGTAGGCGTGGCCGCCCCACACCGCGTACACCTCGGCGAGGTCGGCGTCGTCGCGCCAGTTGCGGCTGTCGATGAGCGGCAGCAGCCCGGCCCCGTACGCGCCGGGCGCGGACCCGAACACGCGCATCGTGGCGCGCCGCTCGTCGCCGTGCCGCTCCCGGTCGGCCCGCACGTGGGCGCGGACGTGGTTGTCGGCGTCGGGCTCGTCCAGCCCGGCGACGAGCCGGACGGCGTCGTCCAGCATGGCGACGACGTGCGGGAACGCGTCCCGGAAGAAGCCGCTGATGCGGACGGTCACGTCGATGCGCGGCCGGCCGAGCTCGGCGAGCGGGACCGGCTCCAGCGCCGTGACGCGGCGGGACGCCTCGTCCCAGGCCGGGCGGACGCCGAGCAGCGCGAGGACCTCGGCGACGTCGTCGCCCGCCGTGCGCATCGCGCTCGTCCCCCACACCGACAGCCCGACCGAGCGCGGCCACTCCCCGTGGTCGGCGCGGTAGCGCTCCAGGAGCGAGTCCGCCATCGCCTGCCCGGTCTCCCAGGCGAGGCGGCTCGGGACGGCGCGCGGGTCGACCGAGTAGAAGTTGCGGCCGGTCGGCAGGACGTTGACGAGGCCGCGCAGCGGCGACCCGCTCGGGCCCGCCGGGACGTAGCCGCCGTCCAGGGCGTGCAGGACGTGGTCGAGCTCGTCGGACGTCCGGGCCAGGCGCGGGACGATCTCGGCGGCGGCGAACTCCAGGACCCGCGTCACCGCCTCGCGGCGCTCCGCCGGAACGTCCCGGGCGGCCTCGCGCGCCGCGTCCACGGCCCAGCCGGCGTCCTCCATGGCCTGCACGAGGGCGCGGGCGGCGGCCTCGGCGGCGTCCACGTCGGCGAGCGCCTCGCCGCCGGCCTCGCTGAGCCCGAGCGCCTCCCGCAGGCCGGGCAGCGTCTCGCGCCCCGACCACATCTGGCGGGCGCGGAGCATGGCCAGCACCAGGTCGACGCGGACCGGGCCGGCGGGCGCCTGGCCGAGGACGTGCAGGCCGTCGCGGATCTGCGCGTCCTTCACCTCGCACAGCCAGCCGTCGACGTGCAGGAGGAAGTCGTCGAACTCGGTGTCGTGCGGGCGGTCGTCCAGGCCGAGGTCGTGGTCGAGCTTGGCGGCCTGGATGAGGGTCCAGATCTGGGCGCGGATCGCGGGCAGCTTCGCCGGGTCCATCGCGGCGATCGTCGCGTGCTCGTCCAGGAGCTGTTCGAGGCGGGCGATGTCGCCGTAGGTCTCGGCGCGGGCCATCGGCGGGACCATGTGGTCGACGAGGACGGCGTGCGCGCGGCGCTTGGCCTGCGTGCCCTCGCCGGGGTCGTTGACGAGGAACGGGTAGACCAGCGGGACGTCGCCGAGCGCCGCGTCGGTGCCGCACGACGCCGACATCCCCGCCGCCTTGCCGGGCAGCCACTCCAGGTTGCCGTGCTTGCCGACGTGGACGATCGCGTGCGCGCCGAACTCGTCCGACAGCCACCGGTACGCGGCCAGGTAGTGGTGGCTGGGCGGCAGGTCGGGGTCGTGGTAGATCGCGATGGGGTTCTGCCCGAAGCCGCGCGGCGGCTGCACCATCACGACGAGGTTGCCGGCGCGCAGGGCGGCGAGGACGATGTCGCCGTCCTGGACGAACAGCTCGCCGGGCGGCGGGCCCCAGTGCCGCTCCATCCCCTCGCGCAGGTCGGCGGGCAGGGTGCGGTACCAGCGCTCGTAGGACGCGGCGGAGATGCGGACGGGGTTGCCCGCGAGCTGCTCCTCGGTGAGCCAGTCCTCGTCCTGGCCGCCCGCCGCGATGAGCGCGTGGACGAGCGCGTCGCCGTCCTGCTCGTCGACGCCGGGGAAGCCCTCGCCCAGGTCGTACCCCGCGTCGCGGAGCCGGGCGAGCAGCCGGACGGTGCTCGCCGGGGTGTCGAGACCGACGGCGTTCCCGACGCGGGCGTGCTTGGTCGGGTACGCCGACAGCATCACCACGAGGCGGCGCCCGGCGGCCGGGGTGTGCCGCAGGCGGCCGTGCCGGACCGCGATCCCGGCGACCCGGGCCGCCCGCTCGGGGTCGGCGGCGTAGACGGTGAGCCCGTCCTCGTCGACCTCCTTGAACGAGAACGGGACGGTGATGATCCGCCCGTCGAACTCGGGGATCGCGACCTGCGACGCCGCGTCCAGCGGGGACAGCCCGTCGTCGCTCCCCTCCCAGTCGGACCGGCTCGTGGTGAGGCAGAGGCCCTGCAGGATCGGGACGTCCAGCGCGGCGAGCGCGCCCACGTCCCACGCCTCGTCGTCGCCGCCCGCCCCGGCCGTCGCGGGCCGCGACCCGCCCGCCGCGAGCACCGTCACCACCAGCGCGTCCGCCTGGCGGAGCGTGTCCAGCAGCTCGGGCTCGGCGGTGCGCAGCGACGAGCAGAACACCGGCATGGCGCGCCCGCCGGCGTCCTCCACGGCGGCGCAGAGCGCCTCCACGAACGCGGTGTTGCCCGCCATGTGGTGGGCGCGGTAGTAGAGCACGCCGACCACGGGCCCGCCGCCGTCGCGGGCGGCGCGGTCGAGCCGTCCCCAGGTCGGCGTCGCGGCCGGCGGCGCGAAGCCGCGCCCCGTCAGCAGCACGGTGTCGGACAGGAACGCGTGCAGCTCGGCGAGGTTGGCGGGACCGCCGTGCGCGAGGTAGGCGTGCGCCTCGGCGCACACGCCGCCGCTGACCGTGGACAGCTCCATCAGCTCGGCGTCGGGGGCCTGCTCGCCGCCGAGGACGACGACCGGCCGGGGGCCCGCGAGGAGCGCGTCGAGACCGTCCTCCCAGGCGCGGCGGCCGCCGAGCAGCCGCACCACGACGAGGTCGGCGCCCTCGGTCAGCCCGGGCAGGTCGGCGGCGGTGAGCCGCGCGGGGTTGCCGAGCCGGTAGGCGGCGCCGGACGCTCGGGCGCTCAGCAGATCGGTGTCGGACGTCGACAGCAACAGGACCGTGCGGCTGTGCTCGGGCACGGCGCATCCTCCCCCTGGGGTCCTCGCCCCGGTCGCGGGTGTCGCGACGGCAGGAGTCTCCTGGCTCCCGGATCGACGCTCGCCCCGGCCTTCCCGTCCTCGCGGACAGTGGCCTACAGCGGGGTTCGCTCCCCGGTCACAGTGGCGGGACCGCGCCGGATTCGCACCGGCTTCCTCCCATTGCCATCGTCTGAGCAGAAGAGTACGGCAGCGCGGTCGCCCTGCAAACTGTGGTTAACATCCTCCCCGTGCCGAATGTCAGAGCCCGTCCCGACGCGTGCCCCGGGGCGCTGCGCACCCACGACGCCGCCGACGGGCCGCTGGCGCGCGTCCGCGTCCCGGGCGGCGCGGTGTCCGCCGCGCAGCTCGCGGTGCTCGGCGCCGCCGCCCGCGAGCTGGGGCGGGACGTGATCGAACTCACGTCCCGCGGCAACCTCCAGGTGCGCGGCGTCCGCGACACCGGAGCGCTCGCGGCCCGGCTGGAGGCCGCCGGGCTGCTTCCGTCGGCGACCCACGAGCGGGTGCGCAACATCGTCGCGTCCCCGCTCGGCGGGCGCGGCCCGCGCGGCGCCCTCGCCACGGATCCGCTGGTCACGGCGCTGGACGCGGCGCTCTGCGCGCGTGCGGAGCTGGCCCGGCTGCCGGGGCGGTTCCTGTTCGCGCTCGACGACGGCACCGGCGACACGGCCGCGCTGGACGCCGACGCGGCCCACACCCCCGGCGGCCTGCGGCTGGCCGGGACGCGGCTCGGGCCCGTCCCCGGCGATCCCGTCGCGGCGCTGCTCGCGGCGGCGGAGGCGTTCCTGGAGGTCAGGGGCGACGCCTGGCGGCTCGCGGAGGTGCCGGACGGCGCGCGGCTCGTCGCCGAGCGGCTGGGCGCGGCCGTGGCGGAGACGCCGCCGCGCCCGGATCCCGCGCCGCCGCACGCCGG
>NZ_JBEUPA010000250.1:0-7060 GCF_040492065.1 Actinomadura sp. NPDC000929
GCCGGCGCCGGGACCGGCCCGGCCCCGGCGACGCCCTCGCGCCGTCCCCGGCCGCGGCGGCTCAGGTGGCCTGGCTCACCGTCGACATGTGGAAGTCGGGGACCCGGATCGCCGGCATGGCGGTGCGGGTGAAGTAGTCCGACCACTCGCGCGGCAGCGTCGGCCCCGTCTCGCCGACCTCGGAGATCCGCGACAGCAGGTCGACCGGGCTCTCGTTGAACCGGAAGTTGTTCACGGCCCCGACGACCTCGCCGTCCTCGACGAGGTAGACGCCGTCGCGGGTGAGGCCGGTCAGCAGCAGGCTCTGCGTGTCGACCTCCCGGATGTACCACAGGCACGTCAGCAGCAGCCCGCGCTCGGTGCGGGCGATCATCTCCTCCAGGGACGCGCCGCCGTCCGGACCCCTCATCGACAGGTTGTCGACGGCGGGGGTGAGCGGCAGGCCGGTGCGCTCGGCGGAGTGCCGGGTCTGGGCGAGGGACGCGAGGGCGCCCTCGCGGATCCAGTCGGTGGGGCCGAGCGCGAGCCCGTTGTCGAACACCGAGGACTCGCGGCTGGAGGCGTGCGCGATGACGAACGGGGCGCACTGCATGCCCGGCGCGGCCGGGTCGCTGGACAGGGTGACCGGCAGGTCGCTGAGCCGCTCCCCGACGCGGGTGCCGCCGCCGGGGGCGCTGAACACCGTCCGGCCGTCCTGCGCGTCCTGGGCGCCCGCCGACCAGTACAGGTAGATCATCAGGTCGGCGACGGCGGACGGCGGCAGGATCGTCTCGTACCGGCCGGCCGGCAGGTCCACGCGCCGCTCGCCCCACTCCAGCCGCCGGGCGAGCCCGCCGGTGAGGCCGGCGACGTCGACGTCGGTGAAGTCCCGGGTGCCCACGCCCGCCCACGCCGAGCCGCCCGCGCCCTTGGCGTTCAGCTCCAGCAGCCCCGTGGGCTGGTCGTGGCGCAGCCGCAGCCCCGCCGAGGAGCCGAGGAACGTCGAGGTGAGGACGTGGTTGGCGAACCCGTACAGGCGCCGGTCGCCGGCCTGCGCGGCTGCGAACGCCTCGCCCAGCGCGGGAGCGAAGCCCTCGAACACCCCGATCCCGGTCTCGGCGGGCTCGTCGTCCCATCCGGCCGCGCCGGAGGGCGGCCCCTCGGAGACCAGCGGCCGGGCGTCCTCGGCGGCCTCGTTGCCGGCGGCGTCGGCCTCGGCGGCGCGCACCAGGTCCTCGATGCCGTCGGCGCCGACGGCCGACCGCGACACCACGCCCGCCGCCACGCCGTCCGCCGTGTTCCGCAGCGCGATGACGGTGAGGCGGCTGGAGCGGGTCACGCCGTTGGTGGTCAGGGTGTTGCCCGCCCACCGCAGGTTCGCGGTGCTCGCCTCGTCGGCGATGACGACGCAGTCGTCGGCGCGCGACAGCGACAGGGCCCGCTCGACGGCCTCCTGCGGCCTGATCGTGCTCACTGGCCGGCCTCCTTCAGCGCGTTGAGGATGTTGACGCCCCGGAACAGCGCCGACGGGCAGCCGTGGCTGACCGGCGCGACCTGCCCCGGCTGGCCCTTGCCGCAGTTGAACGCGCCGCCGAGCACGTAGGTCTGCGGCCCGCCGACGGCCTCCATCGAGTTCCAGAAGTCGGTGGTGGTCGCCTGGTAGGCGACGTCGCGGAGCTGCCCGGCGAGGCGGCCGTTCTCGATGCGGAAGAACCGCTGCCCGGTGAACTGGAAGTTGTAGCGCTGCATGTCGATCGACCAGCTCTTGTCGCCGAGGATGTAGATGCCGCGCTCGACCCCGGAGATCAGCTCCTCGGTGGACGGGCCGCCCTCGGCGGGCTTGAGCGAGACGTTCGCCATCCGCTGGATCGGCATGCTGGACGCGGCGTCGGCGAAGGCGCAGCCGTTGGAGCGCTCGGCGCCGGTGAGACGGGCGATGCGGCGGTCGGTCTGGTAGCCGGTGAACAGGCCCCCGGAGACGATGTCGAACGACTGGGCCTGCACGCCCTCGTCGTCGTAGCCGATGGTGGCCAGCCCGTGCTCGGTGGTCCGGTCCCCGGTGACGTTCATGATTTCGGAGCCGTACCGCAGCGTCCCGAGCTTGTCGGGGGTGGCGAACGAGGTGCCCGCGTAGGCGGCCTCGTAGCCGAGCGCCCGGTCCAGCTCGGTGGCGTGCCCGATCGACTCGTGGATCGTCAGCCACAGGTTGGACGGGTCGACGACGACGTCGTACACCCCCGGCTCCACCGACGGCGCGGCGAGCTTCTCGGCGAGCAGTTCGGGGATGCGGGCGAGCTCTCCGTCCCAGTCCCAGTGCTCGCCCGACAGCCACTCCCATCCGTAACCGGCGGGCGGCGCCAGCGTGCGCATCGTGTCGAACAGGCCGCCGGCGATGCCCACGGCGTTGACGACGGGATGCAGCCGGACGCGCTGCTGGGTGGTGACCGTGCCGGCGAGGTCGGCGAAGAACTTGTTCTCCTTGACCTGCAGCAGGGTCGCGTCGACGTGGTCGACGCGGTCGTCGCCGAGCAGCAGGCGGCTCCAGCCCGCCAGCAGCGCGACCTTGTCGACGGTCGGCACCTCGAAGGGGTCGGTCTCGTAGGCCGAGACCCAGGTGCGCTCCCCGTGGACGGGCTCGGGCGCCAGCTCGATGGGCTCGCGGTTGACGGCCCTGGCGACGGCGGCGACCTCCACGGCCTGCGCGGCGACGCGGGCGGCGCCGTCGGGCGTCAGGTCGATGCCGGCGGCGAAGCCCCAGGTGCCGTCCTTGACGACCCGGACCGACAGCCCGACGTCGTCGGCGTCCAGGGCGGTCTCCAGGGCGGCGTCGTGGAGCCGGAGGGTCTGGCTGCGGATGCGCTCCAGGCGGAAGTCGGCGTGCTGCGCGCCCAGCTCCCTGGCGCGGGACAGCGCCGCGTCGGCCAGCGCGCGAAGCGGCAGCGCGGTGAAGGCGGGATCGATGTCATGCACCCTCCGCAACCTACCGTCCGCGCCCGTCCCGCCGGGGGCCCGCGCGCCGCGCGAACAAAGGGAGGTGAGCGGATCTTGTCGGTTCGGCACATCCGCAGCGGCCGCACGGGCCGCTAATGTCGTGCAGCAGCCAACGAGCAGTACAACGAGAGGGTCCTGATGAGTCGCTCTGTCCTCGTGACCGGCGGTAACCGGGGCATCGGCCTCGCCATCGCCCGCGAGCTGGCCGCGGCGGGCGACGCGGTCGCGGTCACCTACCGGTCCGGAGAGCCGCCCGAGGGGCTGTTCGGCGTCCGGTGCGACGTGACGAGCGCCGAGGACGTCGACGCGGCCTTCAGCAAGGTGGAGGCGGAGCAGGGGCCCGTCGAGGTGGTCGTCGCCAACGCGGGGATCACCAAGGACACGCTTCTGGCGATCATGAGCGAGGAGTCGTTCACCTCGGTCCTCGACACCAACCTGACCGGGTCGTTCCGGGTGGCCAAGCGCGCGGTCAAGGGCATGATGCGCAAGCGCGCGGGCCGGATCGTGCTGGTCTCCTCGGTCGTGGGGCTGCTGGGCTCGCCGGGGCAGTCCAACTACGCCGCGTCCAAGGCCGGCATGGTCGGGTTCGCGCGCTCGCTCGCCCGCGAGCTCGGGTCCCGGGGCATCACGGTCAACGTGGTGGCGCCCGGGTTCGTCGACACCGACATGACGGCGGTGCTGACGGAGGACCAGCAGAAGGCCATCACCGCCGCGGTGCCGCTCGGCCGCATCGCGAAGCCGGAGGAGATCGCCAAGGCCGTCCGGTTCGTCGCCAGTGAGGACGCCGCCTACATCACCGGGGCCGTGATCCCGGTCGACGGCGGCCTGGGAATGGGGCACTGACAGTCATGGGAATCCTCGAAGGCAAGCGCATCCTGGTCACCGGCGTCCTCACCGACGCCTCCATCGGCTTCCACGTCGCGCGGATCGCGCAGGAGCAGGGCGCCGAGGTGGTGCTGACCGCCTACCCGCGGCCCACCCTCACGCAGCGGACCGCCAAGCGGCTGCCGTCCGGCCCTGACAACCCGCCGCCGGTGCTGGAACTCGACGTGACCGACGCCGACCAGCTGGGCGCCCTCGCCGGGAACCTGCGCGACAGCGGCTTCGACCGCCTCGACGGCGTGGTCCACGCGATCGGCTTCGCGCCCCAGACCGCGCTCGGCGGGAACTTCCTGGAGACGCCCTGGGAGGACGTCGCCACCGCCGTGCACGCCTCCGCGTACTCGCTGAAGTCGCTGACGATGGCGTGCCTGCCGCTGATGAAGGACGGCGGCTCGGTCGTCGGCCTCGACTTCGACGCCACCAAGGCGTGGCCGGTCTACGACTGGATGGGCGTGGCCAAGGCCGGCCTGGAGTCGTGCGCCCGCTACCTGGCCAAGTACCTGGGCCCGCAGGGCATCCGGGTGAACCTCGTCGCCGCGGGACCGCTCGCGACGATGGCGGCCAAGAGCATCCCCGGTTTCGAGGGCATGACGGAGCTGTGGCCGAAGGCGGCCCCGCTCGGCTGGGACATCAAGGACAGCGAGCCGACGGCCCGCGCCTGCGCGGCCCTCCTGTCGGACTGGTTCCCCGCGACGACGGGCGAGATCGTCCACGTCGACGGCGGGCTGCACTCCATCGGCGCGCCCTCCATGTGACCCCGGTGGCCGCGCCGGACTCCGGCGCGGCCGAGGGAGCCGTTCTCAGCGGGCCCCGCGCCGGCGGCGGAGGGCGCGGCCCGCGACGCTGATGTTGAGCGCGCCCACGGCCCCGGCGGCCCCGGCCGCCGCGGCGATCAGCATCATCTGGCCGTTGTCCTGGCCGGTGGCGGCGACGGGGGAGATGAGGCGGGTCTGCGGCATGGCGGCCGTCCCGCCGACGGCGTTCGGGTCGGCCGCGATCTCAGGGGTGGGCAGCACGCCGGGCAGTCCCGCCGCGGTGGCGGGCGCCTGCCCGGAGTACGGCTTGAGTCCGCCCGGCCCTGTCATCGGTGCCGGGCCGGGCACCGCGCCCCTCCCGCCGCTCGGCGCAGAGGGCGCCTTGCGGGGGGCCTTGGCGGGCGCCTTGGCCGGCGTCCTGGTCTTCTTCGTGGTCTTCTCAGGGGCGGGCTTCAGGCTCTTGGTCGGCGCCGGCGTCGGCGCGGGCGTCTTCGGGGTGAGCGCCTCGCGCAGGTTGCCGAGGTTGCACTTCCAGTTCTCGACCGTGCTCTCGGGGTCGACGCCCTTCTTGCACGTCTCCGCCGCCGCCTCGGCCGCCGGGGCGGCGAGGACGAGGACGAGCGCCCCCGCCGAGACCGCCGCCGACGCCGTTCCGAGCCGCCTGAGCCGCTGGGGCATGTCGCTCCTCCACCCGATGCCGTGCCTGACCCTTGTTGACCCTGTCCCTTGTTGACATCGTGTCCCATACGGGGTCGTCCGTAAACCGCGACACGGGGGTTTCTTTACCCATCAGTACCTCACTGGGCCACCAGCCTCGCGAGCCTGGTGCGCCGCGCGGGCGCGTCCTCCTCACGGACGGCCCTGGCCAGGGCGGGTCCGGCCGCCTGCACGACGGACAGGTGGCGGCGCGCGAGGCCGAACGCGGTGGCCACCAGCGGCCGTGACAGGCCGTCCGCGCCCAGGACCGCCACCACGCCGGGCCGCCGCGTCCCGCGCGCGAGCGCCACGGGCACCGCCCAGCCGTGCCGCAGCCGGGACGCCTCCGCCGGGGCGACGACCGCGGCGCCTCCCGGGAAGTCGACCTCCAGCCCGTGCGGGCCGCCGCCGGTCACCACGCCCGTCTCGCCGAGCGGCGCCTGCGGGAGCGGCGCCGCGACGACCACGCGGTCGCCGGGGTCCAGGCCGCCGAACGCGCCGGGACCGGGGTTCAGCCGGGCCTTGAGCGCGGCGTTCAGGGCGCCCGCGCCCGCGTCCCCGCCCGCCGCCGGGGCGACGACCTGGACGTCCTCGACGGGGATGCCGAGGGCGCGGGGGATCGAGTCGGTGACGAGCTGGACGGTCCGGTGCACCGCCTCGCCGGCGTCCTCGGCGGGCACGATGACCACCTCGCGGCCCGGGGCGTCCACGGCGGTCAGCTCGCCGCCGCGCACCGACTCGGTCAGGACGCCGAGCGGGCCGGACGGCGGCTCCGCGTCCAGCGCCACGACGGGCACGGTCTCCGACGCCTCCAGATCGTCCAGCGGACGGCCGGGCCCGGCGGGCGGCGGGGCGCCGGGCTCGCGGCACAGCACGAGGTGGGCGCCGTCGGGGCACGCCTCGGCCAGCACCGCGCACAGCTCGACGTCGAGCGCCGCGCCGTCCGCCACGACGAGCAGGTCGAGATCGAAGGGCCGCTGCTCGCCGCGCCCGTAGACGACGGCCCCGGGCGCGGCCGAGGGGTCCTCGCGCGGCTCCAGCAGCCGGTGCAGGCTGGTGACCGCGACGCCCTCCGCCGCGCCGGCGGGGAAGGCGGCCGCGAGATCGGCGGCGGCGCGGTCGGTGGGCGCCGCCACGGCCGTCCGCAGGCCCTGCGATGCCGCGGCGGAGGCGATCCCGGCGATCGTGCGGGCGAGGCCGTCCGCCGCGCCGGACAGGATGCTGACGCCGGTGCGCAGCGCGGCGGTGAGGGCCAGGGAGCGGTCCTCGGGGAGCCCGTCGCGCAGGCCCTTCAGGGCCGCGTCGTCAAGCAGCGGCGCGGCGGTCAGCGTCAGGCGCTGGAACCCCTCGGCCGCCGCCTCCTCCGCGAGCGCCCACCGCGCCGGGCCGAGCGTCTCCTCCGGCTCCGGCGGCTCGGCGCCCTCCTCGAACGCCTCCTCGTCGAACTCCGGCTCCTCGGTCAGCGCCAGGACCTCCGCCTCGTCCAGCGCCGCGTCGACGGCGCGCCGCGGGTCGGGGAAGCGCAGGCGCTCCAGCGCGGTCAGCACGTCGGCGGCGGGCGTGACCGTGTGGCCCTGGCGGGCCGCCTCCGTCAGCAGGTGCAGGACGAGGGCCCCGCCGCGGCGGGGATCGTCCGGGCGGGCGTCCTCGCCGAGCAGGGCGCGGGCGAAATGGTCGGCCTGGCCGGGCCGGACGCCGGGGACGCTCAGCAGGCGCCACGGGTCCTCGCGCAGCCGTCCGGCGGCGCCCGGCCCCAG